>DASWSI010000284.1:0-4746 GCA_036402715.1 Candidatus Limnocylindrales bacterium | reverse complement strand
CACGCGAATGATCGTCGCGTCGATGAAGACCGCGATCGCCATCCCGACGCCGATGCTCTTGATCGTGATGACGTCCGCGAGAGCGAACGCCCCGAAGACCGTGATCATGATCAGCGCCGCGCCAGTGATGATCCCCGCGGTCCGCGAGAGCCCTTCGGCGACCGATGTGGTGTTGTCGCCCGTCCGTCGGTACGCCTCCTGGATCCGCGACAGGAGCAGGACCTCGTAGTCCATCGACAGCCCGAACAGCACGCTGAACATGATGATCGGGTTGCCGGCGATCGTGTAGCCGAGCGGATCGAAGTGGAGGACGTCGGCGAAGTGGCCTTCCTGGAAGATCCAGACGAGGGCACCGAAGCTCGCACTGATCGACAGCAGCGTCATCAGGACCGCCTTGATCGGGAGCACGAGGGAGCCGAACAGGAGGAAGAGGATCAGCGCGGACGCGAGCAGCGGAATGCCGACGCCCCACGGCGCGCGGTCCGCCTGGGCGACGAGGAAGTCGTGGGCCAGCGCGGCGGATCCACCGACCTGCGTCGTGATCCCGTTGCCGGCATCGAGGCCACGGACGATCGGGATGAGATCCGTCGCCGCCGGCTTCGCGGGGTCGATCGGGCTGATCGCATCGAGGCGGACCGTCGAGCCGTGAACGTACGTCGCGAGGAGGCGGTCGAGGCCCGCCGCGAGGTCGGTGGGGAGCTGCGAGCGCGGCGTCGCGTAGACCTGCGCGACGCGATCGGGCGTCATCGCGGCGCCCGTCGCCGGGTCCGTCAGGGTGAACGGGCCCTCCACGCGGTCGATGCCCGGGATCGCGGCGATCCGGGTCGCAAGCCCGGCGAGCGCGGTGACGTTGGCGGCGTCCGTCGGTGAGCCGTTGACGTTCGCGAGGACGACGATCGGCGTCGTCTCGCCGCGGGGGAACTCGGACTGGAGCGCCACGTATGCGTCGCGGCTCTCGAGGCCCGCGGGGTAGATCTCGGCGCCCGGGACGCCCTGCTGGAGACGGAGGAACGGCGTCCCTGCGGCGAGCAGGAGCGCGAGCGTCGGCACGAGGACGAGGATCGGGCGTCGCATGACGGCGCGCGCGACGGTCTCCCAGCGGTGCCCGCCGCCGGTCCGGAGGCGCGCGGGGACGACCGGCCGGAGCCCCCGGCGGATCGCGCGGCCCGGGACCTCGCGAATGGCGATGAGGCCACCGAGGACCGCTCGGCGAGCCGCTCCCCGCCGGCTCGCGGGCGCGCGGTCTCGCCACGCCCGGAGCGGCAGGCCGTTGATGTTCGGGCCGAGCATCCCGAGGACCGCCGGCAGGAAGGTCAGCCCATAGACCACGGAGCAGAAGACGACGATCGACCCGGCGAGGCCGATCGAACGGAGCGCGGGCGCCGTGAACATCAGGAGCCCGGACAGCCCGATCGCGACGGCGAGGCCGCTGAACGCGACGGCCTTGCCGCTCGTCGCCACGGCCCGCTCGACGGCCTCCTCGACGGTCCGGCCGCGCCGCAGCTCCTCGCGGAACCGGCTGACGATGAACAGTGAGTAGTCGATCGCGAGCGCGAGCCCGAGCATCGTCGCGATGTTCAGCACGAACACGCTCATCTCGACACGCTGGGCGACGAACCAGATGATCGCCAGCGACGACGGGATCGCGAGGCCCGCCACGAGAAGCGGCATCCCCGCGGCGACGATGGAGGCGAAGACGAGGATGAGGATGATCGCCGCGATCGGGAGCGACACCGTCTCGGCGCGCTGGAGGTCCTTCTCCGACTGCTCCGCGGAGTCCTTCGTGACCGGCCCGTAGCCCGTGAGCTGATACGTGAGGCCTTCCGGCGGGTGGATCTCGGCGCGAATTGGCGCCACCGCGCCGACCGATTCCTCGTTCGTCATCTTCAGCTCGATGACGACGTACGCCGCGTCGCCGCGCTCCGAGATGAAGCGCCGATCGCCGGTCTGGGCGAAGCCCACGATCCCGCTGACCCGGGGGTCCGTGGCGACGTCCCTGAGCGCGGCGGCAATGCCTTGCTGGACCGCGGGCGACGACGCGTCCGCGCCGGACGGGGAGCGGAAGAGCGCGATGAGACTGCTCCGCCCGGCGCCGAACTCGTCCGCGAGCCGGTTCGCGACGGTGGACGACTGCGCGTCCTTGTCCAGCCAGCCGCCGGAGCTCAGCTCCCCGGATGCCTGGGAGGCGAAGGCGAGGGACCCGATGCCGAGCAGGAGGGCGATGATCGCGACGGGCCGCCGAAACCGGTAGACGAACGCGCCCCAGCGAGCGAACAGCATGGCTTCCCGTCCCCTAGTCAGCGTCCCGGCCGGGCCGCCTCTCGTGTCGCGGCGGACGATAGAGAATGGGCATTCTCCTTGTCAACCAGCTCGGCGTCCGGCGTATTGCACGCAAGCGACGTGGTTCTGTACCGTATGCCGAGCGCGCATTCGCCTTGAGAGGTCGACCCGACGATGCCCCGCATCACCGCCGCCCACGAGCTGGAGGTCCGCGACCGGATCGTCCGGGCGTCGCTCCGGGTATTCGCCGAGAAGGGCTTCGACCGGACGACGATGCAGGACGTCGTGCGCGAGAGCGGGCTCTCGGTGGGGGCGATCTACACGTACTTCCGGAGCAAGGACGACCTCATCCTTGCCGGCTGCGACCTCATCACGGACCAGGAGCTCGGCGAGCTGCGCGACCGGCTCGCGGGGATCGACGACTTCCGGGTGAAGATCGGCGTGGCGGTCGGGTTCTTCTTCGACCAGCTCGAGTTCGAGCGGGAGACGACTGGTGGGCCGCGGCTGCTCGTGGAGGCGTGGGCAGCGGCGGATGCGGAGCCGGCGATCCGCGAGATGCTCGTCCGCCGCCGGCGCGAGATCGTGGCGCTGACCGTGGGTGTCCTCCAGGAGGGGCTGGCGCGCGGCGTCTTCCCCGGCTGGATCGACCTCGGCGCGGTGTCGACCGGGTTCGCGGCCCTGCTCGACGGGATCCTGCTCGAGGCGATCGAGGAGGGCGCGGGCTACCGGCGCTCCGAGTCCGAGCGGCGCGTCTTCGCGATCCTCGAGCTCGTGTTCGCGGCCGCGGCGTCGCCCGGCGTCGAGCGCATTCCCGCCGCCCCGCCCCGGCCGTACCCGTCGGTCCGCGGGCGGCCGGCCGGGCGAGTGGCGTCGTGACACCGGCCGGCGGCCACGTCCAGACGGTCCGCGGGCCCGTCGATCCCGCCCAGATCGGTGTCACGCTCCCGCACGAGCACACGGCGATCAGCCTGTGGCAGATCCCGGATCGCTGGGACTACTGGGAGCTGACCCGCGACGCGCCGCTCATCCACGAGGAGCTCGGGCGGTTTCGGGACGCGGGCGGGCGCACGGTCGTCGATCTGACGCTGCCCGGCGTGGGTCGCGACCCCGAGTGGCTCGTCGCCGTGTCCGAAGCGACGCGGCTCAACGTCGTCATGGGCTGCGGCTGGTATCGGGGCGCCTATTACCCGGCAGAGGCCCTCATCGATCGCCGCTCAGCGGACGACCTTGCCGACGAGCTGGTTCGCGAGGCGACCGAAGGCGTCGGTGCGACCGGCGTCCGGCCCGGGATCATCGGCGAGATCGGCACGGACAAGCCGTGGGTCTCGGCCCTCGAGGAACGCGTCCACCGCGCGGCTGCCCGCGCCTCCCGCCGGACGGGCCTCGCGATCACGACCCACGGCGTCATGTCGGACGTTGGACGTGCACAGCTCCGGATCTTCGAGGAGGAAGGCGTCGACCCGTCGCGGGTCGTGATCGGTCACGCCGACTCGTTCCCGGTCCTCGAGCATCACCTCGCGATCGTCGAGCGGGGAGCGACCGTGGAGTTCGACTTCCTCGGCATGTCGTTCACCCCGCAGGAGCGCCACGGCGAGACGCGGATCGTCGAGCTCCTGTGCGAGCTGCTCGCCCGCGGTCACGCCGAGCGGATCGTCCTGTCGCAGGACGTCTGCCACAACAGCCAGCTGAAGCGCTACGAGGGCAACGGCTACGTCTACCTGGCCGAAACGTTCCTCCCGCGGCTGCGGGCGGCCGGCGTATCGGACGCCGAGATCGAGACGATGACGGTCGCGAACCCCCGACGGCTCCTGACCATCGCGTAGCGCCGGGCGCCGGCCGCCGGCCGGCGAGGGCCGCCGACCGCGGTGGCCCGCGTTACCCCTCGAGCGTCGCCTTGATCGTCAGGATGATGTCGTCCGAGAGGGCGTTCGAGATGGGGCAGCCGTCCTTCGCCGCCTCGGCCGCCGAAACGAACTCGGCGGCGGACATTCCCGGCACGCGGCCGCTGACCGTCAGGTCGCTCCTGGTGACCCGCCACCCGGCCTCGAGCTTGTCGAACGTGACCTGCGCGGAGACGGACAGGCGCTCGGCCGGGTGGCCGGCCTTCGCGAGGCCGTTCGACAGGGCCATCGAGAAGCACGCCGAATGCGCTGCGGCGACCAGCTCCTCCGGGCTCGTGCGGCCGTCCGAGGACTCGGTTCGCGAGGCCCACGTGATCGGCAGGTCGCTGAATGCCCCGCTGGAGGCGGACACCGCTCCGCTGCCGGTGAGAAGGTCGCCGGACCAGGTTGCGTCGGCTCGTCGAAGTGCAGGCATGGGACTCCTCGTGTCTTCGGGCAGTCGTCGCATCGTGCCACAGCGCCGGAAAAGGCCGGTCCCGAGCGTTCCGGAGGGCAGCGGACGGGTGCACCTCGGCAACTCCCGGACGATCACGTCCGGCAGTTCGGGACGCGTGACCCATACCGG
>DASWSI010000283.1:0-11380 GCA_036402715.1 Candidatus Limnocylindrales bacterium | reverse complement strand
ACGCGCGATCCGCGAAGTCCTCTAAGGAGACCGACCGCCCGATGAGCACGACAGAGTTCCCCGCCCAGGCGCGCTGCGTCGTGATCGGCTGCGGCATCGTCGGCAACAGCCTCGTCCACCACCTGGCCCGGCTCGGCTGGCGCGACCTCGTCCTTCTGGACAAGGGCCCGCTGCCGAACCCCGGCGGCTCGACCGGCCACGCCTCGAACTTCATCTTCCTGACCGATCACAACAAGGAGATGACGGCCTTCACGCTCGACAGCGTCCGCCAGTACAAGGAGCTCGGCGTCTTCACCCAGTGCGGCGGCATCGAGGTCGCGCGTACGCCGGAGCGGATGGAGGAGCTCAAGCGCCGGATGGCCTCGTCGAAGTCGTGGGGCATCGACGCGGAGCTCGTCACGCCCGCCCAGGTCAAGGCGATGGTCCCGTTCATCGACGAGACCGTGATCCTCGGCGGCTTCTACTCACCCGGCGTCGGGGTGGTCGACTCCCTGCGAGCCGGGACGCTGATGCGCGAGAAGGCCCGCGAGATGGGCGCCCTGACGATCGCCGCGACGACCGAGGTCACCGGAATCGACGTCGAGGACGGCCAGGTCCGCCGCGTCCGAACGGACGCCGGCGACGTCGAGGCAGACACGGTCGTCATCGCCTGCGGGATCTGGAGCCCGCGGATCGCGTCGATGGCCGGTGCGTCGATCCCGCTGACGCCCGCGGTCCACCAGATGATCGACATCGGCCCCGTGCCGATCTTCGAGAAGACCGCCGGCGAGATCACGTTCCCGATCGTGCGCGACGTCGACACGAACATGTATGAGCGGCAGAACGGCGCCGGGTTCGAGATCGGTTCGTACGCCCACCGGCCCATCCTCATGGACCCCGACGAGATCCCGTCGATTGCGGCGTCCGCCCTGTCCCCGACGCAGCTGCCCTTCACGAAGGAGGACTTCGACCCGCAGCTGGAGCACGCGCTCGAGCTCTTCCCGGAGATCGTCGGCGACGAGAAGATCGGCGTCCAGCTCGCGATCAACGGCCTGCTGTCGCTCACGCCGGACGGCATGCCGATCCTCGGCGAGACGCCGGAGGTTCGCGGACTCTGGTCCGCCGCCGCGATCTGGATCAAGGAAGCGCCGGGGATCGCCAAGGGCATCGCCGAGTGGATGACGGACGGCACGCCGGAGATCGATCCGCACAGCTCCGACATCGCCCGCTTCTACGATCACCACCGGACCGTCGCCCACGTCCAGGCGCGGTCCGCGGAGGGGTTCAACAAGACGTACGGGATCGTCCACCCGATGGAGCAGTGGGCGTCGAACCGGAACGTCCGCCTGTCGCCGGCGAACCCGCGACAGAAGGAGCTGAAGGCGGAGTTCTTCGAGGCCGCCGGCTGGGAGCGGCCGTTCTGGTACGGCGCGAACGAGAAGCTGCTCGGCGAGTACGGCGACCGCGTCATGCCCCGCGAGGCGGAGTGGGAGTCGCGCTGGTGGTCGCCGATCATCAACGCCGAGCACCTCGCGATGCGCGACCGCGTCGCGATGGTGGACCTCGCGGCATTCGCGATCTTCGACGTCACCGGGCCCGGCGCGTGCTCGTACCTCCAGGGCCTCGTCGTCGCCCAGGTCGACGTGCCGGCGGGGCGGGTCATCTACACGCCGCTGCTCAACGAGCGCGGCGGCATCGTCGCCGACCTGACGATCATCCGTCTCGCCCGCGACCGGTTCCGCGTCGTCACCGGCGGCGGCATGGGGATGCGCGACAAGAAGTGGTTCAGCGACCACCTGCCGGAGGACGGCTCGGCGACGCTGGTCGACCTGACGTCCGCGCTCTACACGGTCGGCGTCTGGGGGCCGCGCGCACGCGACCTCGTTCAGTCGGTGGCGCGCGAGGACCTGTCGAACGCGGCGTTCCCGTTCGGCACGGCACGGATGGTGGACCTGGGTCCCGTGCGGACGCTGATGTCCCGGATCTCGTACGTCGGTGAGCTCGGCTGGGAGATCTACGCCCCGATGGAGGAGGGCCTCCGGCTGTGGGACACGCTGTGGGAGGCCGGGCAGGCGCAGGGTGTCGTCGCCGCCGGGATCGGCGTCTACGCGACGACCGGCCGGCTCGAGAAGGGCTACCGCGCGCACGGCAACGAGCTCGAGCTCGACTTCGACCTCGTCGAGGCGGGCATGCAACGGCCGAAGGTGAAGGACGCCGAGTTCGTGGGGCGTCGCGCATACCTCGAGCAGCGCTCGAAGCCGCCGGTCGCGGTCCTCTGCACGCTGACGGTCGACGACCCGAAGTCGTCGAGCGGGGTCGCCCGCTACATGCTGGGGCGAGAGCCGATCGTGCTGCCGGACGGCCGGCCGCTGACCGACGCGAAGGGCCGGCGGTCCTACGTGACGAGCGCGGGCTCGGGGCCGTCCGTCGGGAAGCACCTGCTGATGTCGTACCTGCCGCCGGAGCAGGCGAAGGTCGGGACGAAGCTGGCCGTCGAATACTTCGGGGAGCGCTACCCGGTTACGGTGGCGGTCGCGGGCTCGACGCCGATCTTCGATCCGGACAACGCGAGGATCCGGGGTTGATCGTGGCGCTGGCGACCGAGGGTCTTTCCGGTATGCCCGTCGCATGCATACGCGGGGCCGGAGCCGCGCGCCGCGTCGGATGCATATCGGGGAGTCCGCGCGCCGGGGCTGAGCTGCGCGGCGGGGCGGCATGAACATCCTCGTCTGCGTCAAGCGCGTGCCCGCGACGGGCGGCACGATCGTCCTCACCGCGGACGAGCAGGAGATCGACACCCGCTACCTCGGGTTCACCGTGAGTCCGCACGAGGAGTGCGCCGTCGAGGAGGCGGTCCGGATCGTCGAGGCTCGGGGCGGGACCTCGACGGTCCTGACGCTTGGGCCGGCCGCCGCGGAGGACCAGCTCCGCGACGCACTTGCCGTCGGCATCGAGCGCGGCGTCCTCCTCGAGACGGATGGTTCCGATTGGGACGCGGTGGCGACGGCGGGCGCGATCGTCGATGCGGTGAAGTCCCAGGAATCGGCCGCCGCACCGTTCGACCTCCTCCTCTTCGGCAACGAGGCCGCGGACACCGGCGATTACCAGGTCGGCATCCGCGTGGCCGCGGGCCTCGACCTCCCGGTCGTCATCGGCGCCAAGGCGATCGAGATCCTCGACGGCGCCGTTCGCGTCCGACGCGAGGCGGCCGGCGGCGGGTGGGAGATCTACGAGGTCCCGCTCCCGGCGGTCGTCGCCGTGAAGGAAGGCATCAACCTGCCGCGGTATCCGTCCGTGCCCGGACGGTTGCGAGCGCGGAAGAAGGAGATCGAGCGGATGACCCCGGAGCGCCGGGCGGGCGGCCCGGAGAAGCTCCGGCTCCGGTTGCCGGTCGAGCACCACCAGGCCGCGGAGATCCTCGGCAGCGGCCCCGATGCCGCGCCGCGCGTCGTCGAGGTCCTCCAGAAGCTCGGCGTGATCGCGTCGTGATCCTCACCCTCGTCGAGCAGACGAACGGGCAGCCGGATCGCCTGTCGCTCGAGACGCTCGCACTCGCGCGCCGCCTCGGTTCGGGGCTGGGCGCGCCGGTTCACGCGGTGCTGTTCGGTACCGGCGCGCGCGACGCCGCCGCGGACCTTGGCCGCCATGGCGTCGGGGTTGCACACGTCGTGGAGCACGAACGGCTCGACGCGTATGCGCCGGCCGCATGGGCTGCGGCTCTTGCGCAGCTGATGAGCGGCGCGAAGGTCGTCCTCGCGGCGGGCAGCGAGCGCGGCAACGAGGTGATGGCGCACGTCGGCGCGCAGACGGGGCTCCCGATGGCCGCCAACTGCACGGACGTCTCGCCCCGTGACTCGTTCGGACTCGTCCGCCAGCGGTGGGCGGGAAGCCTGCTCGAGGACGCGCGGCTCGACGGCGACATGCGGCTCCTCACGGTCGCACCGCACGCGGTCGCGGTGGAGGAGTCGGCCGGTCCCGCGGCCACGATCGAGACGTTCCGCCCGGAATTGACCGATCGCGACCTCCGCGTCCGCGTCGTCGGTCGCGTGGAGGCGGAGAAGGGCAAGATCTCGCTCGCCGACGCGCGCGTCGTCGTCGGTGGCGGCCGCGGTGTCGGTGGGCCTGAGGCGTTCGGGATCCTCGAGGAGCTCGCGGGACTGCTCGGCGCCGCCGTCGGCGTATCGCGCGTTGCGACGAGTGCAGGCTGGCGACCCCATTCGGACCAGATCGGCCAGACCGGGCTGCGCATCGCCCCGGATCTCTACATCGCCTGCGGGATCAGCGGCGCGATCCAGCACATCGTCGGGTGCAAGGCGGCGAAGCGCATTCTCGTCATCAACAAGGACGCCGACGCCCCGATCATGGGCCGCGCCGCGTACGCGGTGATCGGTGACCTCCATACGGTCGTGCCGGCGATCTCTGCCGAGATCCGCCGCGTGCGGGCGAACGGAGCGGCGGCCGGCCGAGGCTGACCAGCGGCGCAACGGCGCTGCAACCCGGGGGGCGGAGCGCCCCGCCGTCGCCGCAAAGGGGCTCGGACACGCTGGCCGAAAGCCAGCCGACGCCCGAGGTGATCCGTGACGACCGAACCCCGACTGTCCGTGCCCGATACGGCGAGGACGGCCGCCACCAACGCCGCCTCCCTCGAGTTCATCGGCAACGCAACCGTGCTCATCCGGTACGCGGGATTCACGATTCTCACGGACCCGAATTTCATCCATGCCGGCGAGGAGATCCCGCTCGGGTACGGACTGAAGACCACCCGGCTCACCGACCCGGCGATGGAGATCGAGGACCTGCCGCCGATCGATCTCGTGATCCTGTCGCACTTCCACGCCGATCACTTCGACCGTGTCGCCGAGGAGCGCCTCGACCGCGACGTGCCGATCGTCACGACACCCCAGGCCGCGGAGATGCTCGACGACCGCGGCTTCCGCCGAGCGGTTCCCCTCGAGACGTGGGACAGCTACCGAAAGTCGGCCGGCGGCCGGCGCGTCAAGGTCACCGCCATGCCCGGCAAGCACGCGCCGGCGATGCTGTCGGTCGCCCTGCCGGACGTCATGGGAAGCTACGTCGAGCTCTGGGATCACGGCGCGGATGTGGCCGCGGGCCCCGACACGACGCCGTCGCTCCGCCTCTACATCACCGGCGACACGATCGTCTATGAGGGGCTGCGCGAGATTCCGGATCGGTGCCCGGAGATCGACCTCGCGCTGCTCCACCTGGGCGGCACGCGCGTCATGGGCGTGACGGTGACGATGGACGCCGAGCAGGGCGTGGAGATGCTGGGCACGGTGAAGCCAAAGCTGGCGGTGCCGATCCACTACGACGACTACGAGGCGTTCAAGTCGCCGCTCAGCGACTTCGTCACGGCGGTGCGGGAGGCCGGTCTCGAGGACAGCGTCCGGTATGTCGGCCGCGGGGAGACCCTGCCGCTCTAGCGCGCGGCGGTCCCGACGCGGCCGAGGGCGGCGCAACCTCTGTCACCTGCACGACTCCCGCCACGTGCCCCTGGCCGGGTGGGAGCGCCACTCGCGGCCGGCCCGATTCCCCGGCTTGACGGCGACGACATACAACCGTATGGTTGTATCCATGGCAGTGCAACTGGACCCCGACCGCGTCTTCTCGGCATTGGCGGACGCGACCAGGCGCGACATCGTCCGCCGCGCGATCCGGGGCCAGGAAGGCGTTGTCGAGCTGGCCAGGCACTACCCGATGAGCTTTGCCGCTGTCCAGAAGCACATCGCCGTGCTCGACCGCGCCGGGCTGGTCAGCAAGGAGCGCGACGGCCGGCGGAAGGTCGTCCGCACGAACATCGAGGGGCTCCGCGTCGCGCGGACGCTCCTCGATCACTACGAGGAGCTGTGGCGCGGCCGCATCGACCGCATGACGGACCTCATCAGCACCGCGAAGGAGCACGGAGCATGACTGTCACCGCCGTCAACAAGGACACCGACGCCCGGTCACTCACCGTGACCGCCGAATTCGCCGCGCCGCCGGAGCGCGTCTGGGATCTGTGGGCGGACCCTCGTCAGCTGGAGCGCTGGTGGGGCCCGCCGACCTACCCGGCGACGTTCACCGCCCACGATCTGACGCCGGGCGGCCGGGTCGAGTACCACATGACCGGTCCCGGCGGCGACCAGCCGCATGGCTACTGGGACGTCGTCGAGGCGGATCCGCCCAGGTCCCTCGCCTTCCGCGACGGATTCGCGACCGAGGATGGGACGCCGAACCCCGATCTGCCGGTCGTCGAGGGCCGCGTCACCATCGAGGCGATCGGGAACGGTCGGACCCGGATGTCGATTGTCACAGTCTTCCCGAGCCTCGAGGCGATGGAGCAGCTCATCGCAATGGGGATGGAGCGTGGATTGACCCTGGCCGTCGGCCAGATCGACGCGATCCTGTCCGCGGAGCCCGTCCGCTCCGCCTGACCGCGCGTCTCCGGGGCCGCGGACTGACGGCTCGGCTCGTCAGCCGCGCGCGCGGCCCAACCGGGCGGAGATCGTTGCGGCCGCCTCGACAACGCGTGCTCCGACCTCGCTCTCGCGGCCGTTCCCGGGAAAGCGATACGACGGGCCGTGGACATGGACGGCGGCCGCGGCCGCGGTGCCGGCGTTGCCCACGATGGGAGCGGCCACGGAGCTGAGCCCTTCCGCGAACTCCTCGCGGACCCAGGCGAACCCGTCCGAGCGGACCTTCGCCAGCCGCTCGCGGAGCGCCACGCCGTCGGTCATCGTGCGTTTCGTGAATCGCTCGAGCGGCCGGGCGAGGAACGCCTCGATGTCCGTCTCGGGGAGCGAGGCGAGGATCACCAGGCCGGACGAAACGGCATGCATCGGCACCCGCGTCCCCGTCCAGTCGCGGATCTGGACCTGGTGCGCCGTGTCGACCTGGTCGACGTAGTGGACGAGGAAGCCGTCCGGGACGGACAAACCGGCCGATTCGCCGAGCGTTGTCGCCAGCGCTTCGAGATGCGGCCGCGCGACGGCGATGACGCTCCGACCGGCATCCGCGCTCGCCGCGAGGGCCGCCATCCGGCGCCCGAGGCGGTAGCGGGTGTCGCCCGGGACCTGCTCGACGGCCCCCTCGGTGACGAGCGACCCGAGCAGCCGCGCGACAGTGCTCTTCGGCAGATCGACGCGGTCCGCCACCTCGGTCACCCCGACGGGACCGTCCGCGAGCGCGCCCAGGACGGCAAACGCTCGTTCAATCGACTGGACTCTGGACATCGATCTCACCGTGCTCTACGCTCCGGCTCCGATCGTTCCATGATACGGCACCGTTCCGCATCGTGGAAAGCAGGAGATCGCGCAGGCGGAGCGCAGACGCGTGGCGGACGACCAGCTCGAAGAGATCGACCTCTCGGCACTGAGCGACGACGAGCTCGCCGAGCAGATGCACAACGACCTGTATGACGGCATGCGGGACGAGATCGTCGAGGGCACGAAGATCCTGCTCGGGCGCGGCTGGACCGCGAGCCGGGTCCTCGACGATGCGCTCGTCGCCGGGATGAAGATCGTCGGGATCGACTTCCGCGACGGCATCCTGTTCGTCCCCGAGGTGCTGCTCGCCGCGAACGCGATGAAGGCCGGCATGGAGATCCTTCGGCCGCTCCTCGCCGAGACCGGCGCGGAGCCCGTCGGCAAGGTCGTCATCGGGACGGTCAAGGGCGACATCCACGACATCGGCAAGAATCTCGTCGGGATGATGCTCGAGGGCGCCGGGTTCGAGGTGGTGGACCTGGGGATCAACACGGACGCCGAGAAGTTCATCGCCGCGCTCGACAAGCACAAGCCGGACATCCTCGGCATGTCGGCGCTGCTGACGACGACGATGCCGTACATGAAGGTCGTCATCAACGCCCTCAAGGAGCGCGGGATCCGCGACGACTACATCGTCCTCGTGGGCGGTGCACCGCTCAACGAGGAGTTCGGCACGGCGATCGGCGCCGACGCGTACTGCCGGGACGCAGGGGTCGCAGCGGACATGGCGCGCCGGCTCATCGACGAGCGACGGGCACGTGTCGCCTAGCGCCGTGACGGGTCCTGGCGCTGCCGATGGCCTGCCGCCTCGTGTCCTCGTCGTCGGCTGCGGGGCGCTCGCCAGGGAGCTCGTCGAGCTGACCCGCGGGCTCCCGAACGTCGACATCACCTGCCTGCCGGCGACGCTCCACAACCGCCCGGGCGGCATTCCGGCGGCCGTGCGCGACCGAATTCGTCGGCGCCGCGCCGGCTACGACCGCGTCTTTGTCGCCTATGCCGACTGCGGAACGGGCGGGCTCCTCGACCACGTCATCGAGGAGGAGGGCGTCGAGCGGCTGCCGGGCGCCCATTGCTACGAGTTCTTCGCCGGCCGCCCGGACTTCGCCCGCCTCACGGACGAAGAGCCCGCGACGTTCTTCCTCACGGACTTTCTCGCCCGCAACTTCGACCGCCTCGTGTGGCGTGGGCTTGGGCTCGACCGGCACCCCGAGCTGCGTGACGAGTACTTCCGGAACTACCGGCGCCTCGTCTACCTCGCGCAGATCGCGGATCCGGAGCTCGTCGCGACAGCCCGGCGGGCGGCCGCGCGGCTCGGTCTCGAGTTCGAGCACCGAATGACGGGCTACGGCGAGCTCGGCACGGCGATCCTCGCGCTCGGGGGCGCGGCAGCCGAGTCTCGAACGCCGATCGGGCCGGCCTGACGTGCCCGGCACGCTCACCGTCATCTGGTGGCGCGACATCCCGGCCCAGGTGATCGCGAAGGATCGTCGCCGGGCGAGCAAGGTCGTCCTCCATCCGCGCTTCCAGGTCGCGATCGACAAGGCCGCCGACAAGGCCGGCCGACGGTCGATGGACGATTACATCGCCGAGTGGCGCAAGGTCCAGCACGCCTGCGGCGACGACCTCGAGCGAGCGGCGACGGAGGAAGCGAACCGCCTCGAGGCCGAGTACACGAAGGACCGCCTCGCCGCGCTCGTCGCGTCGGGCGGTGTGGCCGAGGCCGGGGCCGCGAACCCGGAGCGGGAGCCCGCGACGTGACGCGAACGATCGTCGCCTCCGCCACCAGGGAGGTCGAGATCGGCTGGGACCGGCCCTTCGTCATGATCGGCGAGCGCATCAACCCGACCGGCCGGAAGCTCCTCGCCGAGGAGATGAAGGCCGGTGACTTCAGCCGGGTCGAGCGCGACGCGATCGCCCAGGTCGAGGCCGGGGCGCAGATGCTCGACATCAACGCCGGGATCCCACTCGCCGACGAGCCGGCGATCCTCGCGAAAACGATCCAGCTGGTCCAGTCCCTTGTCGACGTCCCCCTGTCGATCGACTCGTCGATCGTCGAGGCGCTCGAGGCGGGCCTCGCGGTCTACAAAGGCAAGCCGCTCCTGAACTCGGTGACCGGCGAGGAGGAGCGCCTCGAGCGGGTCCTCCCACTGGTGAAGAAGTACGGCGCCGCCGTAATCGCGATCTCGAACGACGAGACCGGCATCAGCGAGGACCCGGACGTTCGGTTTGCGGTCGCGAAACGGATCGTCGAGCGGGCCGCCGACCACGGCATTCCGCGTGCGGACGTTCTCGTCGATCCGCTCCTCATGCCGATCGGTGCGATGGCGACCGCGGGCCGCCAGGTCTTCACGATCCTCGGCCGGCTGCGGGACGAGCTTCGGGTCAACTCCTGTTGCGGGGCATCGAACGTCAGCTTCGGGCTGCCGAACCGCGAGGGGATCAACGGCGCGTTCCTGTCGATGGCGATCGCGAGCGGGCTGACCTCCGCGATCACGAACCCGATCTCGGAAGGCGTCAAGCACGCGGTGATGGCCGCGGACGTCCTGATGGGCAACGACCCCGAGTGCGGGCGCTGGATCCGGACCTTCAGGGCTGTCCCCGCCGAGGGCGAGCAGGGCCGGCGCGTGAACCGCCGTCGTGCCGGCGTGGGCGCTCCCACGGCGGGTTGACCCAGGTCCGAGTCATGACCCCCGCGGAGCCGCTCGTCATCTTCACGCCGTCCGGCCGGCGCGGTCGGTTCGCGGTCGGGACGACGGTTCTCGACGCTGCCCGATCACTCGGTGTCGACATCGACTCCGTTTGCGGTGGCCATGGGCTCTGCGGCCGCTGCCAGGTCGAGCAGGGCGTCGGCGAGTTCGCGAAGCACGCGATCACGTCGCTGCCCGATCACCTCTCGTCGCCGGGCGGCGTCGAGGTCGACTACCGACGCCGCCGTGGGATGCCGGCCGGCCGACGCCTCAGCTGCCTCGCCCACCTCCAGGGCGACGCCCTCATCGACGTCCCGGCGGAGAGCCAGGTCCACCGCCAGGTGGTGCGGAAGGGGCTGGACGTTCGCACGTTCGTGATCGACCCCGTCGTCAGGCTCCACTACGTCGAGGTGGAGCCGCCGGAGCTGGCGTCACCGTCCGGCGACCTCGCGCGGGTCCTCGAGGCGCTCGAGCGGGAGTGGCAGCTCACCGGGCTCGAGGCGGACCTCGACACGATCCGCGCGCTCCAGCCGGCGCTCGAGAAGGGCCGCTACAAGGTCACGGTCGCGGTCCACGACGGCCGGTTCCTCACGGCCGTCTGGCCCGGGCTCCACGAGAAGGCCTATGGCGTCGCCATCGACGTGGGGTCGACGACGATCGCCGGCCACCTCGCGGACCTCGCCGACGGATCCGTCCTCGCGTCGAACGGCGTGATGAACCCGCAGATCCGGTTCGGCGAGGACCTCATGAGCCGCGTCTCGTACGCGATGATGCACGACGACGGGGCCCGGGAGATGACGAAGGCGGTCCGCGCCGCGCTCAGCGGGTTGATCGCCGGGCTCGCGAAGGCCGGTGGAATCCGCGCCGACGAGATCCTCGAGCTGGCCGTCGTCGGCAACCCGATCATGCACCACCTCCTGCTCGGCATCGACCCGATCCCCCTCGGTTCCGCGCCGTTCGCGCTCGCGACGGATCGCGCGGTCCGGATCCGCGCCTCGGAGCTGAAGCTGCCCGCGCATCCCGGCGCGCGGCTCTACGTCCTGCCGTGCATCGCCGGCCACGTCGGTGCGGACACGGCCGGCGTGATCCTCGCGGAGGCGCCCCACGAGCAGGCCGAAGGGATCCACCTCGTCGTCGACGTCGGGACGAACGCGGAGATCGTTCTCGGCAACCGCGACCGGCTCCTCGCCGCGTCGAGCCCCACCGGTCCGGCGTTCGAAGGCGCGCAGATCTCCTCCGGCCAGCGAGCGGCGCCGGGCGCGATCGAGCGGGTCAGGATCGACCGCGAGACGCTCGAGCCCAGGTTCAAGGTGATCGGCTCCGACCTGTGGTCGGACGACCCGGCCTTCGCCGAGGCGGTGCGCGACATCGGCGTCACGGGGATCTGCGGCTCGGGGATCGTCGAGGTCATCGCCGAGCTGTTCCTCGCCGGCGTCATCACCCCGGACGGCA
>DASWSI010000282.1:0-3081 GCA_036402715.1 Candidatus Limnocylindrales bacterium | reverse complement strand
ATCGGGTTCTGGGTCGGGTCCGTGTTGCCCTGGAGGATGTCCGTGACGAGGTACGCGGCCTGCGGGCTGAGGACGGGCTTCGGTGCGACCTGGGGGGCTCGCCACACGACCTTGCCGTCCGGGCCGTCGATCTCGAGGATCATCCGCGGCGCAAGGTACTGGCCGTTGTTCGCGATCGAGCCGTACGCAGCGGTGAGGTCGATCGGCCGGAGCTCCACCGTGCCGATCGCCCCGGACAGGCCCGAGTTGAGGAACGCGTCCCGCCCGCCGGCGAACCGGATTCCCATCTTCGCGGCCTGGTCCGCGACGGCCTCGTTGCCGACGCGCTGGAGGGCGCGGATCGCCGGCAGGTTCAGCGAGTACTGGAGCGCCTTCCGCACGAGGACGGGGCCGCGTTCGAGCTGGTCGGCGTCGTGTGGCGCCCAGCCGGGGCCGAACTGCGTGGAAATGTCGAGCAGCAGGCTGCCCGGCGTCAGCTTGTGCTGGTCGAAGGCCGTCGCGTAGACGATCGGCTTGAACGCCGACCCCGGCTGGCGGGTGCCGTCGCCGGCGGCGTCGTAGTTCGGCTCGAACTTCTTGCTCCGGAGGTCGTTCCGGTAATACCCCGCGCTCCCGACGTAGGTCAGGACGTCGCCCGTCTTGTAGTCGAGTGCGACGAGCGCTGCGTTGTGGAGGTCCTTGCCGCGGAGCGCGTTGATCCAGAGCCGGTCCGACGCCGGGATGTTCGCGTCGTCAAGGAGCTTCTTCGCGGCAGTGCGTGGCAGGTTCGGGGCAATGACCGCAGCGGCCATCCACTTCTCGGCCAGCTGCTGGCCCGTCCAGTCGAGCGTCGTGATGACGCGATAGCCGCCGGTGTCCACCTTGTCCGCGCCGCCGAGGATCGTCTCGAGCTGCCGCCGGACCTGCCACGTGAAGTGCGGGGCGCGGAACTGGACCGGCTGCTCGCCCGCGAGGACGACCGGCTCGTCGAGGGCCTTGGTCAGCTGGGCGGGGGTGAGGCGCGTCCAGCGGGACGCCGAGAGGTTCGAAAGGATGTAGTTGCGGCGGACGACCGCCGGCGCCGTCGGCGGGACGACGAGGCGGCCCTGCTTGTCCGCCTTGGCGTAGCGGTACGGATCGAGCGTCGTCGGCGACTTCGGCAGCGAGGCGAGCAGCGCCGCCTGGGCCGGAGTGAGCTTGTCGAGGTCACGGACACCGAAGTACACGAGCGCGGCAGCCGCGATCCCGTACGCGTCGTGGCCGTAGAAGATCTGGTTGAGGTAGGCGGCCATGATCCGCTGCTTGCCTGCCTCGCCCGGGAACGTCTCCGTCACCCGCGCGGACTGGATGAGCTCCTTCGCCTTGCGCAGATAGCGGTCCGCACCGGGCGCGACGTATTCGGCCGGGAGGAGACGCGCGCGGACGAGCTGCTGGGTGATCGTCGATGCGCCGCGGTCGCCGGCGCCGCGGGCGCTCTCGGCAACAGCGGACAAGATCGCGGCCGGGTCAAAGCCGCCGTTCTCCCAGAACGTCCGGTCCTCCGCGGTCGTCGTCGCATCGATCACGAGCTTCGGGACATCGGCATAGGCGACGACCCGCCGCTGCTCCTTCTGGAACCGGGCCAGCTGGACCTTGCCCGTCCGGTCGTAGATCACGGTCGGCTGGGCGAACGTCAGCTGCTCCAGCGTCGCTGGATCGGGCAGGTCCGTCGAGAGCGCACCGACGGCCGCGATCGCCGCGACGCCGAAGACGCCCACCGTTCCCCCGATGACGACGATCGCCGCGAGGGACAGCGTCAGCAGGACCGTCAGGACGCGGCTACCCGATGCGCGGCGGCGGGCGCGACGCTGGACGGGATGGCGTCGGGCGAGGACGGAGCCGTGCTTGCCGGACGCCGCCAGTCGCCGGCGGGCCGAGGGTCGTGGAGTCACGCGGGAAATCTTCTCGCCCGATCAGTGACGGCTGGCGCCATCGCAAAGAGACCGGGGTTTCACCGTCGTTGCAGTCGAGTCGCGCCGGTGTCCGCCGGCACCGCCGCGCGTCCCGGGCATGCGGGCGAGCGCCTTGCAAGGTCACCTTCGCTGCAAGGTCAAGCGCGGTTGACCGAAACGCCCGGCGGGCCGTACGATTCAGGCAGCCTGCGGCGTCGCCACGGCATCGCCGCTTCGATCGAGGAGCCCTCGCCAGTTGAATCCCGGATCGTTTTCGAGCGGCCTTCTGACCGGCCTCCGCGAGGGCGTCGAGGCCGCACTCATCGTCAGCATCATCCTCGCCTACCTGTCGCGGACGGGGAACGGCCGCCACGCGTGGCGGATCTGGCTGGGCGCCGCGGGCGCGGTCGCGATCAGCCTCGCCGTCGGCGTCGCGATCTTCGACACGACCCGCAGCCTCCCGGAGCAGGCCGAGCAGCTGTTCTCGGGCTCGATGATGCTGATCGCGGCGGGCGTCGTGACCTGGATGCTCTTCTGGATGCGGCGTCAGGCGGCAGGGGTCAAGGGCGACCTGCAGGCGCGTGTCGATCGGGCGCTCACGGGCGGGTCGACGTGGGCACTCGCGATCCTCGCCTTCACCGCGGTGATCCGCGAAGGCATCGAAACGTCGCTCTTCCTCGTCGGCCAGGCGAACTCGTCCGTTGCCGGCGCCGAAAGCGTCCTCATCGGCGCGCTCGGCGGCCTCGCCATCGCGGTCCTTCTCGGCTACGGGTTCTACCGCGGGTCGCGACGCGTCAACCTCGCAGTGTTCTTCCGCTGGACCGGCATCGCCCTCGTGTTCATCGCCGCCGGGCTCCTCAGCCACGCGATCCACGAGCTCATCGAAGCGGGCGTTGTCACGATCGGGACGCAGACCGCGTACGACATCCGATCCGTGCTCCCGGATGACCCCGCGGCCGGCAATGTCGTCGGCCAGTTCCTCGGCACGCTGTTCGGGTATTCCGCGAATCCGGAGCTCGCGACGATCGCCGCGCATCTGGCCTATCTCGTTGCTGTCCTCGCGCTCTATCTCCGGCCGATGCCGCCGCGCGCGCCGGCCGCGACCCCGCCCTCGCCGCCGTCGCGGAGGTCAGAGGCCGCCGCCTCCTGACACGCGCCCGCGTCAGCGGTC
>DASWSI010000281.1:0-6777 GCA_036402715.1 Candidatus Limnocylindrales bacterium | reverse complement strand
CGACCAGCGATACGTGCCCGGGCCGACGAGATACTCGTCGAGCGTGTCGGGCCCGCAGCTCGCGGTCCCGAGGCCGCGGTGAGCGGCGTCGATGTGGACGATCGACTCGGGGCGCGGCCGGAGCTCGACATCGTGCGTTGCGGCCGCGAGATCAGCAGCCCGGAAGTGTGACACCGAGACCTGCCGCGGCTCGTCGAGCTCGATTCGGAGTCCGCGTCCGCCGTCGCCGCGCAGCTCGACCCACCGAACGTCGGCGTGGCCCCCGTTCTCCTGCGGCCGAACGTACGGCACGTACTGCTCCCCGACCGTGGAGCGCCACCGTCCGAATTGGCCGCCGCGCTTCCGGTCCGGATACGTCTCGTGCGGCCCGCGCCCGAACCACTCCACCTCTTCGAGCCCCGCGACAACCTCGAGCACGGTCCCGACGCGCGCGAGATCCGACAGGCCGTCGGGGATCACGACGGTCTCGTCGATCGCGACCGCACCATCGCGCAGGGTGCGGAATCGCTGCTCGTGCTCCACCGCTCCGCCACCGGTCGCGTAGCGACTCTTCACGACGACGGCGTCCGCGCCTCGTTCGACCGAGACGAGCTCGCGGACAAGCCGATCGAGACCGCAATCGCTCCATGTCCGCGCCATGCCGCCGATCCGGTCGTTGTCCGTGGGTGCGCGCCACAGCGAGAGGCTCGGTGGCGCGGCGAGCAGGTCGTGGACGAGGAGCCCATCCGCATCGAGCTGCACCCCTGCGGCGTCCGCGGCGGCCGGCGGAGCCCCACGCCTGGCGCTGCCCGGGAGTGGAACCTGCGCCCAGCAGATCTCGAACCCCGCCGGCGCCCACGACTCCGCGCCAGCCGTCTCGAAATGGATCGTCAGCCACGCCTCGCCGGCGTCGCCCGGCGCGCGCAAGCCCGGCAGATCGATGCTCGCCGACTCCCGTGCGGCGATCGGCGGCAGCTCGACGCGGCCGTTCGAAACGGCACTCCCGCCGACGGTCACCTCGTAGCGCGCCCGCAGCCAGCTCGTGTCGCGAAAGTCCTGGCGGTTGTGGATCTCGACCCTGCCGCGGCGGGCGTCATCGGGCGAGGCCGTGACGCGGATCGGTGCCGCGAGCTGCTTGTGCTCCCACAGCGCCGGCTTCGGCCGGCGGTTCGGCCAGACGACGCCGTCGATGCAGAAGTTGCCGTCGTTCGGCGTGTCGCCGAAGTCGCCGCCGTAGGCCCACCGTTCGGTGCCGTCGGGCAGCTTCTGGACGAGGCCGTGATCCCACCACTCCCAGATGAACCCGCCCTGCAGGCCCGGCGTTGACTCGATGGCGTCCCAGTACTCGGCGAGCGTCCCGTTGCTGTTCCCCATGGCGTGGGAGAACTCGCACATGATCAGCGGGTGGAGCTGCTTCCCGGACTTCGCGTGCTCGACGATCGCCCAGATCGGCGGGTACATCGGGCAGGTGATGTCGCTGACGTCCTGATCGCTCGTCCAGTCGAACCGGACGGCGCCCTCGTAGTGGAGCGGCCGCGAGGGGTCATACCGGCGCAGCCACGCGGCGGCGGCCTCGTGATTCGCCCCGTGGCCTGACTCGTTCCCGAGCGACCAGAGGATGATCGATGGATGGTTCTTGTCGCGGATCGCCATCCGTGACACGCGGCTGACCCACTGCTCGAGGTAGCGCGGATCGTCCGCAAGCGACCCCCAGAACGCGTGCGATTCGATGTCCGCCTCGTCGACGACGTACAGGCCCAGCTCGTCCGTCAGGTCGAGAAACGCCGGGTCGTTCGGATAGTGCGACGTCCGGACCGCGTTGAAGCCGAACTGCTTCATCAGCACGAGGTCCGCGCGCATCGACTCCGCGGACACGACGCGGCCGGTTCGCTCGTCGAAGTCGTGGCGGTTGACGCCACGAATCAGCACGCGCCGGCCGTTGATCAGCAGGTCGAGGCCGCGGATCTCGACGCGGCGGAACCCCACCTTCAGCCGAGCCTCCTCGACGACCTCGCCGCCCGGCGACCGCAGGGTGATGCGCAGGCCACACAGGCGCGGCCGCTCGCTCGACCACGGCTCGACGCCGGGCACGTCGACCGACCAGCGGATCGCACCGAGCGTCGGCGGGACCTGCCAGTCGACGAGCTGCTGCCACGTCTCCAGCTCCTCGGCGGACAGGTCCGCACCGACGGCCCGACGCGCCTGGACGTCCCATCGCTCGCGTGACCACGACCCGCGCTCGTCGCGCGGCGCCGTCGTCGGGGCGGTCGCGCGAAGCGGCTCGTCGAGGCCCTCGAGGTGCGCCTCGACCGTCCAGCCCGGCTCCTGCTCGACGCCGCTGAACGCGACGTCGACGCCGATATCGAGCGTCCCCGTCACGAGATCCTCGCGGAGGCCGCCGATGGCGCGGATGTCGCCGAGATGGACCCGCGACGTCGCGAAGAGGAAGACGGACCGCGTGATGCCGCCGTGCCACCACTGGTCCTGGTCCTCGACGAACGTCGCATCGGACCACTTCACGACCCGCAGCGTCAGCGTGTTCTCGCCTTCGACGACGAGCCCGGTGACATCGAACTCCGCGGCGAGATGCGAATCCTTGCTGATGCCGACATCGCGGCCGTTGAGCGTCGCGATGAGGACGCTCTCGGCGGCGCCAACGTGCAGGACGATCCGGCGGCCGGCCCACCGAGCCGGGAGCATGAATGTCCGCTCATACAGCCCTGTCGGGTTGTCGCCGGGAACGTCCGGCGGAAGCTCCCTGAACGGCATCTGGACATTCGTGTAGTGCGGGCGGTCGTCGACGCCCTGCATCGTCCAGCAGCCCGGGACATCGGCCTCCGCCCATTGGTCCGTGGCGGGAGCGTCCGGGGCGCGCAGGAGCTGGAATCGCCACCGACCGTCGAGCTCGACGCGGTCGTCGTGCGGCACGGCATGCATCGGCAGTCGGTTCAGCGCGGTCAGCTCGGGGGTGACCCACGGTCCAGGCATCCGTTCTCCACGCCGAGCCCGCGGCATGCGGCAACGCTCGATCCTCGCCGGTCCTTCGCGGGCAGTCAGCGGAGTCTATGGCGCGACGCGGTGGCGTGTCGGTGCGGCCGGCGAATCAAGAACGCCCCGGGTGGCGGCCCGGGGCGTTCGGTGCTGGTTCGGCGGCGTCAGCCAGACGCGAGCGTCGTGTCAGCTCGCCGGCGTCAGCCAGACCGGGTATTCGCGGACGTCCTCGGGCGAGCCGTCCTTCGCTGACGGATTCCAGAGCCGCAGTGTCCCCCACTGCGCCTTGTCGACCTTGTACGCAACGCTGATGTCGAAGGTTCCGCGGCAGCCCGTCCCGCACGTCGCATGGACCGGACCGTCGAAGAGCTGGTGCCCCGTGCCGTCCAGCAGCGTGACGCGGAACTGCGCCTCGAAGACGTCCGCGGTGCCGGTGACGCGTCCCGGATTGCCGAACCCTGCCATCCATGCCGGGCGGTCGGCGAAGATCGCCGGCAGCTGGTCCTTGTAGTCGGCGCGGGTGACAGGTCCATCGAGGACGGCGCCCTCGCCACCGAATGCGGTCACGGCCTGGCCCTCGACCTGGAACGCGACGGACTTGACGGTCGGGAACTGGGTCAGCGTGAAGACGACCTGTGCGAGCCGGCCGAGCACGGAAGCACTGCCGCCGCCGGACTTGAACTCGCTCGACAGGTCGACCGTCGCGACGCCGTCGGTGACGGTGAGGTCGAGCAGCTTCGTGCCGGTCGGGATCACCGTCGAGATCGCCGGATCGCCGCCTCGCTCGCGGGCCGTCGGGCCGTCGAGGAGGGCCGTGACCGCAGCGGTTGCGACGGCCTTCGTCGAGGGAATCTCGCGCAGCACCGGGACGAGCCCGGCACTGCCGGCGGGTCCATCGAGGAAGTAGTAGGCGCGGACGATCGTCGTCCCGACGGGGCTTGGCGCCGGTGAGGAGGCGCCCGATCCGCTGGGTGAGGCGCTCGGATCGGGAGCGGACGGGGCCGGCGTGAGGTCCGGGCTCCCGACCGCCACGGACGGGTCCGCGGAGCTGAGTGGCGGGACGCTTCCAAGGGTGCCGGAGGACGCCGTGCACGCCGCGAGCGCGACGACGAGGCCGAGGACCGAGATGAGGGCGGGCGAGCGCTTCATGGAATGGGCTCCTGAACGGGTGACGTTGGAGTCCGACTCTGGCGCCCGGCCTTCGCAGGATCGTCGCCGGGCGGTAACGATCCAGTCACAGGCAGGCGGACCTCGATCCGAAGCCCGCCTTCGGGGCGGTTGGCGGCCGCGAGATGGCCCCCCAGCAGCTCGGCATGCTCGGCCGCGATCGCGAGACCCAGGCCGCTGCTTCCCGAGCGCCGCGACGGATCCGCCTTGTAGAAGCGCTCGAAGATCCGGGCGAGGCGGTCCGCCGGGACGCCCGGGCCGCGATCCGCGACGGCAATGACGACCTCGTCGATGCCGACGAGCAGCTCCACCTCGATCGAGGCGCCCTCACCATGCTCCCGAGCGTTGTCGAGCAGATTGCCGAGGATCCGCTCGAGGCGGCGCGGCTCGGTCGCGATGACGACGGGCTCGTGGGGCAGCGCGAGGTGGGCCTCGGGGAGCCGCGCAGCCGCGATCGTCCGGACGAGGCGGACGAGGTCGACGGGCTCGACCGAGACGTGCTCGGCCGCGGCATCGAACCGCGACAGCTCCATCAGCTCGTCGACGAGCGTGCGCAGCCGCGCCACGTCCCCGACGAGGAGCTCGCCGGCGCGGCGCGCTTCGGGGGGCAGCGCGGCGAGGTGATCGCGGAGGATCGACGCCTCGGCGACAAGCGCGGCGAGCGGCGTCCTCAGCTCGTGCGACACATCGGCGACGAACTGGCGGTTCTGGCCCTGCGACTCGCGCAGCCTGCCGACCGATTCGTCGAGCGCGGCAGCCATCCGGTTGAAGCGGAGCGCCCACGTCCCGAACTCATCGCGGGAGGTCACCGGCACGCGCGCCGAGAGGTCGCCGCGCTCGATCCGCTCGGCGGCGCGGCCGGCCGCCTCGACGGGACGGAGAACGCCGCGAGCGGCGAGTCGCGCGGCGACGAGGGCGATGAGCGCCAGCGCAAGCGCGCCGCCGCCGAGCGCGAGCCGGAGCTGCGCGAGTGCAGC
Organism: Candidatus Limnocylindrales bacterium; assembly: GCA_036402715.1. Lineage (GTDB taxonomy): Bacteria > Chloroflexota > Limnocylindria > Limnocylindrales > CSP1-4 > JACDAV01. The sequence goes on along the minus strand of DASWSI010000281.1, from coordinate 1,663 downwards.
CTCCATGCCGCTCGCGTTGTGGACGAAATAGAACGTCGGTCCCGCGGGCGGAACACGGCCCCCGACGACGAGATCCTCGTGGCCGGCGAGGGCGATCCACTGGTAGCCGATGGTCCCGCGCGCGGCGGCATCGCGGACGGCGCCGAGAGATGCGAGCGGGTTCGGTCCGAACTCGAGCCGCCGATACACGTCGCCGTTGCCGAAGTCGACCACGATGTCCACGCCGCGATCCGCGAAGGTCGCGAGGAGCGGGCTCGAGGCAAGGTCCGCGAGCGACGCCGGCCGCTGGCTCGGAATGAGGACGGACAGATCGAATCGCGCCTGGGTCTTCGCTTCCTGGAGCAGCCGGTCGTGAAGGGACGCGTCGACGAAGAGATACGCACCGACACCGAGCACGCCGGCCGTCAGCACCACGAGCGCGACGAACGTGATCGTGAGCCGTGCCCGGACGCCCATCAGCGCTTCCTCAGCGGACGGCCTTGTAGCCGGAGCCGCGAACCGTGACGAGGAGCTGCGGGTTCGCCGGATCCTTCTCGATCTTCGCGCGGAGCCGCTGGATCGCGACATCCACGAGCCGCGAATCGCCGAGGTAGTCGTAGCCCCAGACGCGATCGAGCAGCACGTCTCGCGTGAGCACCTGGCCGACATGTCGGGCGAGCTCGAGCAGCAGGTCGAACTCCGTCCTCGTGACCGGGACGTCGACGCCGTCGCGAGCGACCGTCCGCCCGGCGACGTCGATGGCGAGCGGGCCGAGGTGCAGCGCCGGGTCCTCGTCCGGGGCCCTGCCCGCCCGACGGAGCGCGGCTCGGACGCGGGCAACGAGCTCCGGGACCTCGAACGGCTTCTTGACGTAGTCGTCCGCGCCGGCTTCGAGCCCGACGACGACGTCGATGGTGTCGCCGCGCGCCGTGAGCATCACGATCGGCACGGTCGAGGTCCGGCGGATCGCGCGGCACAGCTCCAGGCCGTCCATTCGCGGCAGCATGACGTCGAGCAGGATGAGGTCGAACGATGCCGAGCGGAAGCGCTCGAGGCCCTCGGCGCCGTCACTCGCGGTCGTCACGTCGAAGCCGGCCGAGGTCAGCCCGATCGCGGTGATCTCGCGGATCGACGGGTCGTCCTCGACGAGCAGGATATGGGCGTCCACCCGGCCCCCTCAGCTGCCGGCCCGCGGCCGGACTCCGCGGAGTATGCCAGCGCGTCGGACCGAGACAGGCCGCCAGGTGGCGAATGATCGGGTCGTGCGTCGCGTTATTCGCCGCGACCTCCGGCTTCGCTCAGCGGCCGCCCTGCCGGGCGATCCGCTCGCCCGGCATCGACCTCGGCGCACTGCCACCGGCCGGACCGTGGCCTGGTCCCGGGCCGCCAGGCCGGGGACCCGCCGGGCGCGGCCGAGCATCCGTCGGTCGGCCGCCAGCGCCGGACGCGGGGCGCCGCCCGGGCGCAAACCCGCGGTCGCCGCGGTCGCGTCGATCGCCGAACGGCCGATGGCCGCCCGGCTGCGACGGCACGGGACCGCTCGGTCGATTACCGATGCCGGGTCGCGGCGCGGGACGCGCGGCGCCGAACCCGGGCGCGGCGACTCGCGGCTCTCCGGGCCGAGCGCCACCCGGCCGCGGACCGCCGGGCCGTGCGCCGCTCGCGGGACCATTCGGTCGGCCGG
>DASWSI010000280.1:0-3252 GCA_036402715.1 Candidatus Limnocylindrales bacterium | reverse complement strand
CCGCCGCCGTTCAGCTGCGGTGCGCACGTCAGACAGCGGCCCTCGGCGTCATTCCAGCAGTTCGCGCACGTGTACTGGCGGCACGTCATGCAGAAGTTGAAGGTCTTGTGGAACGCGTCCAGCTGCTCGGACGTCGCCTCGCGGTCCTTCTCGCCCCGAGCGGCGGCCAGCGCCTCGTCGAGGGAGGACTCGTCGTCGAGGACGAAGTTCTTGAGGCCCTTCGAGAGGACCTTGAACTTGCCGAGTCGCTTGCCCGCGGGCGCGGCCGACTCGAACGTGTAGCGAGTGCCACACCGTTCGCAGAAGGACTCGGTCAGAATCTCGGGCATCGGGCCCCCGGGGCACTCGCGTGGTGACAGCTCCGGGCGGTCGGCCGGAACGTGATCGAGTATAGGCGTGGGGATTCCGCCGCACCCCCTCCGCAGGTACCCCGGGCTCGATACCGATGGTCCCGACATGCCGCCGACACCGGATCGAGCACGAAATCCGGAGGTCCGTCAGGGGCCCTCTGCTAGACTCCGGCCCCGAAATGCGACCCCTCGCCGCCGTCGAACGGTTCTTTGAGCAACTGTTCGAGCGCCCTGCCGCTCGGCTCTTCCGGCCGCGCCTCCAGCCGATCCAGCTCCAGCGGCGCATCGAGCGGGCGATGGAGAACGAGCGGATGTCCGCCGCGGACCGGATCATCGTCCCGAACCGGTTCCGGGTTCAGCTCCACCCCGACGACCTCGAGACGTTCGGCGAGCTGGCGCCGACGATCGCGACGGACCTCGCCGAGGGCGCCCTCGCCTTTGCCCGCGCGCACCGCTACGCCGTCATCGACCGTCCCCGCGTCGATCTCGTCTCCGACGACCGGGTGGGCCGTGGAGAGATCCGGGTCCTCGCGCGGTTCGCGGAGCGCCGGAAGGCGACTCCAGCGGCGGCGGGCGGCACGCCGGATGGCCTGGCGCCACCGCGAGCCGCGGAGGATGAGCCGCTCAACACCGCGCCGGGCACCGACGGGTCCACGCCGGGCGCAAGGCTGGGCGCGGCCGACGGCGCCGGGGCGGACGCGCCGGCAGACGCCCAAGCGTTCGATCCGGCCGATCCGCGGTTCATCAGCCGAACGATGGTCTTCACCGTCCCGACCGTCGAGGCGCCGCTGGCGCGTCTGCGCGAGCTTCGGCCGAACGGGACCCAGCGCGAGATCACCCTCGACGGCGCGCCGTTGTCCATCGGGCGCGCCGACGACAACACGCTCGTCATCCACGACTCCCGCGTGTCGCGCCACCACGCCCGACTCCAGGCCCGACGCGGGACGCTCGTCTTCACGGACCTCGGGAGCACGAACGGGTCGCGCGTCAACGGGTCGAGGGTTGCGGAGGTCGTGCTCGGGGAAGGGGACCGGATCGAAGTCGGCGACACCGTGCTGGTCGTCGAATCGGTTCCTGCCGGCTGAGGGCGTGGACCCGTTTGCGGCAAGCCTCTGGCTGCTGCGGTTCCTGTTCCTCGGGGCGCTCTACCTGTTCCTGTTCGCCGTCGTGAGGACGCTCATCCGCGACCTTCGGGCCGCGTCCCTCGAGCCGGGGACGGAGCTGGGACGGCTCCACGTCCTGACGTCGCCGGAGGGCGAGCCGCCCGTCGGCGCGGTCTTCGCGCTCGATGCGGTGACGAGCCTCGGGCGAGACGTGAACAACACGATCGTCGTCGAGGACCCGTTCGCGTCAGCGGAGCACGCCGTGCTGACGTTCCGTGGCCGGGCCTGGTATCTCGAGGACCTCCAGAGCACGAACGGCACGTACGTGAACGGGAGCCGAATCGATGGCCTCGCACCGATCGGCTTCGGGGACGAGGTCCAGATCGGACAGGTCCGGGCACGGCTCGAGCGGGCCCGGCGATGACCGCGACGCCGGACGCGCAGCGGCGCATCTTCCAGGGCCCGCGGCTCGCAACCGGGATCCATCCGCACGCGCGGTGGCGCGAGCTCGGCCTGCTCGTGATCGTCGCGGCAACGCTCACCGTGGGGAGCATCTCGCTGGGGGCGACGCTGCGAGCGAGGGACGCGGAGAAGGGAGCCGGCATCCCGAGCGGCGCGTTCGTCCCGTACGGCGTCACGCTGCTCGCGATCTACGTCGCGGCGCTGCTCGTCGCGCACTTCGCCCAGGTGATCGCCGGCCGCCGCAGCGACCAGGTCCTGCTGCCGGCGGTCGGGCTGCTCGGCGGGATCAGCCTCCTCCTGATGGAGCGTCTGCCGCAGGACCTCGCCGGCCAGTTCGGCGGCCTCGCGCAGACCCAGCTCGTCTGGCTCGTCATCGCGATCACCGTCATCACCGTCGTCGCGATCGCGGTCCGCTCCGACGCCTGGCTCCGCCTCTACAAGTACACGTGGGCTGCCGCCGGGATCGCGCTGCTCCTGCTGACGTTCGTCTTCGGGCGGGACGTCGCAGGTGCACGGCTGACCCTCGACCTGGGTCCCCTCAGCGGCCAGCCGTCCGAGCTGCTGAAGGTGATCCTCGTCGTCTTCCTCGCTGGCTACCTGTCCGAGAATCGGGCATTGCTCGTCGAGCAGTCGACGCGGATCGGGCCGATCAGGCTGCCGCCGCTGCCGTACCTCGCGCCGATGGCGGCGATGTGGGCCGTCGCGCTCGGGATCGTCGTCGTCCAGCGCGACCTGGGTGCGGCGCTGCTCTTCTTCGCGGTGTTCCTCCTGCTCCTCTACATCACGACGGCGCGGGCAAGCTACGTCGCGATCGGGCTCGTGCTGTTCGTCGCGGGCAGCGCGCTCATGTACCGGCTGTTCGGGCACGTCCAGCAGCGCGTCGACATCTGGCTCGATCCGTACGCCGACCCATCCGGTGCCGGATACCAGGTCATCCAGGCGCTGTACGCGTTCGCCAGGGGCGGGATCCTCGGGACGGGACTCGGCAACGGCCTGCCGACCGTCGGCGGGCGGCTGCCGATCCCCGAGATCCACACGGACTTCCCGTTCGCGGCGCTCGGCGAGGAGCTCGGGCTGGTCGGGATCCTTGCGATCCTCGGCCTGTATCTCGTCGTCATCGTCCGCGGCCTGCGGATCGCGGCGTCTGCCGCGGACGACTTCCGGGCACTGCTCGCGGCCGGCCTGTCGCTCGTGGTCGGGGTCCAGGCGTTCATCATTGCCGGCGGCAACCTGAAGCTCATTCCCTTGACCGGGATCACGCTGCCGTTCATCTCGTACGGCGGGTCGTCGCTCCTCGCGAATGCGCTCGTCATTGGGCTCCTGCTGGCGCTGTCCGA
>DASWSI010000279.1:0-1589 GCA_036402715.1 Candidatus Limnocylindrales bacterium | reverse complement strand
TCCGGATGCGAACTACCGGCTCCGGCTCGCGATCGAGAAGGCACGCTCGGTCAACATGCCGTCGGACAACATCAAGCGGACGATCGACAAGGCGACCGGCGGCGGCGAGGCCGACCAGTTCGAGGAGATCGTCTACGAGGGCTACGGCCCGGGCGGCGTGGCGGTGCTCGTCGAGGCCCAGACGGACAACCGAAACCGAACCGCCGGCGAGGTCCGCTCGATCTTCACGAAGGCGGGCGGCCAGCTCGCCGGTTCGGGAGCGGTCGCCTGGCAGTTCGAGCCACGCGGCCTGATCAGCGTGCCGCGTGACGGCCTCGATGCGGACGAGGTCGCACTGACCGCGATCGACGCCGGCGCGACGGACGTCGACACGGAGGACGAGGACGCGATCGCCATCTACACGGATCCGGCGCAGCTCGAGGCGGTCCGCCGCGGGCTCGAGGCCGCAGGGATCGCGATCGATTCGGCCGAGTCGGCGATGGTCGCCAAGCAGACCGTGGGGCTCGATTCGTCGAAGGCGCGGCAGGCGCTCCGCCTGGTCGAGCTCCTCGAGGACCTCGAGGACGTCCAGCGCGTGACCGCGAACTTCGACATTCCCGAGGACGTGTTCGCCGAGGTCGCCGGGTGATCGTTCTCGGGATCGACCCCGGGACGGCGGCACTCGGCTACGGAATCATCGAACGGACGGGCGGGACGCTCCGCGCGGTCGACTACGGCTGCCTGACGACGAGCCCGGACCTCCCGCTTGCGGAGCGGCTGCTCTCGATCCACGCGCTCGTCGCGGATCTCGTGACGCTCCACAAGCCGGCACTCGTCGGCGTCGAGCGGCTGTTCTTCAGTCGCAACGCGCAGACGGCGTTCGCCGTCGGGCAGGCGCGCGGCGTGGTCCTGCTCGCCGCAGCGGAGCACGGCGTCCCGGTCCGCGACGCGACACCGAACGAGGTCAAGAGCGCCGTCGCGGGCTACGGCGCGGCGGACAAGCAGCAGGTCCAGCGGATGGTCCAGATCGTCCTCGGGATGGCGGAGCTTCCGACCCCGGACGACGCTGCCGACGCGCTCGCGGTCGCCGTCTGTGTCGCGAACCGCGAGCGGGAAGGGGAGCGCCTCAACGCCGGTGTGCTCGACCGCGGCTCCGCCGATCCGATCACCCGTGGCGAGACGCCATACGAGCGGGCCGTGCGCGAGGCGATCGCCCGCGAGCGATCCGCCGCACGCCGCGCCTAGGCGGCGGCGGTGTTCGCCTCGGTCGAGGGCTCGGTCGGCGCCGTCACGCCTGATTCGGTCGTCATCGAAGTCGGTGGTCTGGGCTACCGCGTCTTCGCGCCGCCGTCCGTGCTCGCCTCGGCGGGTCCGGGATCCCGGCTGAAGCTGCACACGTTCCACCTCGTCCGCGAGGATGTGCAGGCGCTGTACGGGTTCCGGACGGTCGAGGAGCTGGGATTCTTCAACCTGTTGCTGACGGTGACCGGGGTCGGCCCGAAGGTCGCGCTCGCGATCGTCGGCTCGCGGCCCACGCCGGACCTCCAGCTCGCGATCATGCAGCAGGACCAGGCGGTCCTCGTCTCGATTCCGGGGATCGGCCGCAAGCT
>DASWSI010000278.1:0-1936 GCA_036402715.1 Candidatus Limnocylindrales bacterium | reverse complement strand
CGCGAATCCCAGCGTCGGCTATGCGGCGGTCGACTCGATCGGCTTCCTCGTGGCCGAGCGACCGGACACGGACGCGGCGGCTACGGACGCCCTCGAGCATCACCTCCGTCTCGTCGCGGACGCCCGACCGGAGGCGCCGGCCCTGATGCGGATGAGCGAGGACGAGTTCGGGCGACTCGCGCGTGTCGCGATGGGCCTGAGGGAGCGCGCGCGCACGGCACTCACCATCAAGGGGCGCCCACCGGCCGCGGTGGGCGGCGACAGCGCCTCCGACAGGCGGCGGCACGCGAGCGGCTGACGGTCATCGCCGTCGCGGCGGCCGGGGACCATCGGTTCCGCGTCCATCCTGTGCGACCATCAGCGCCATGAGTGCCACTCCCGGCGACCGCGCCCCGGTTCAACAGCGGTCGGTGGCATTCCGCGGCCGCGGTTCGCGGGGCACGGGCTTGCGGCTCTCGCCGACGGTCGCCGCCGCGCTCGCGGGCGCCATCGCCGGCATCGTCGCGATCGGCGGGTCAGAGCTGATCGCCGGGCTGCTTCCCGGCGCTCCGTCCCTCATCACGGCGATCGGCCAGACCGTCATCGACCTCCAGCCACCCGGGGCGAAGGACTTCGTCGTCGGGCTGTTCGGGCAGAACGACAAGCTCGCCCTCGAGATCCTCGTCGTCGTGGTGGCAGTGGTCATCGCCGCCGGTCTCGGGATCCTGGCGCGGCGCTCGTTCGCCGTCGGTGCGGCGGCCTTCGCGGTCGCGGCAGCCATCGGTGGCGCGGCCGCGCTGCGCGACCCCCGAGCGGATCTCGTCCTGACAGTCGCGACCGCCGCGGTTTCGGCCGCAGCCGCCATCCAGGTCCTGTCGTGGCTCGTCAACGCGATCGCGCGACGAGGGCGCGGCACGGCAGGAGCCGCGCCCCGTGCGGGAGCCGGCGTGATGCCGGACTGGTCACGTCGCGCGGTCCTCGGCCGATCGGCGGCCGCCGTCGCGGGTGGCGTGGCCGCGGGCGTCATCGGTCGGTCGCAGCTCGACGCCCAGCGGCGCTCGACGACCGTCGCCGGGGCGCAGCTCCCCCACCCGTCGCAGGTCGCGACGACTCCGGCCGGTGCCTCGCTCCCGGTCGACGGCCTGACGCCGATCGTCGTCCCGAACAGCCGCTTCTACCGGATCGACACCGCGCTCCTCGTGCCGCGAGTCGACGTGTCCGGCTGGCGCGTCCGAATTCACGGCATGGTCGACCGCGAGACGACGCTGACGTTCCAGCAGCTCGTCGATCTCGGCACGTTCGAGCAGTACGTCACGATTGCCTGCGTCTCGAACACCGTCGGGGGCGACCTCGTCGGCAATGCCAAGTGGACCGGTGTGCACCTCCGGGACGTTCTCGCCATCGCCGGGGTCCAGGCCGGCGCGACGCAGCTCGTCGGCCGGTCCGTGGACGGCTGGACCGCGGGCATGCCGACGGAATGGGTCATGGACCCGAAGCGCCAGCCGATGATCGCGGTGGCGATGAACGACGAGCCGCTGCCGATCGTTCACGGCTTCCCCGCGCGGCTCATCGTGCCCGGGCTCTACGGCTACGTGTCGGCCACGAAGTGGCTCGCCGAGCTCGAGCTCACGACGCTCGAGGCCTTCGACGCGTACTGGGTGCCGCTGGGCTGGTCGAAGAAGGCACCGATCCTGACGCAGTCGAGGATCGACGTTCCGGGCGCGAATGCGAAGGCGGGTCGTGTCACGGTTGCGGGTGTCGCGTGGGCGCCGGATCGGGGCGTCTCGCGGGTCGAGGTCGCGATCGACGGCGCCTGGCGTGACGCGACGATGTCGACGCCGATCTCGGCCGCGACCTGGGTGCAGTGGCGGACGGACTGGGACGCGACGGCGGGCGAGCACGTCCTCGCGGTTCGGGCGACGGACGGGACCGGCCAGGTCCAGACGGATCAGCAATC
>DASWSI010000277.1:0-6984 GCA_036402715.1 Candidatus Limnocylindrales bacterium | reverse complement strand
CTCCGGAGGCACGCGTAGATGGCACAACCGAAGCGCCCGAAGGCGGCCAGGCCCGCACGGCGACGGACGGCGACGGGCTCCGGGAGCGCGGCCTCGGCCGCCGCGGACGCCCCTCCGACGGCCGCGGGTACGACCGGTGCGGCGACGGCAGCTCCCCGGCGGCGCGGTCGGCCGCCTGGCCGCCGCAATGCCACCCCGACGGCCGACCCCGCCCGCGAGCCGTCGCCCGCCGCCTCGGAACCCGCCACAACCCCGCGAACCCCGGCGCGTCGCGGTCGCCCGCCTGGCGGCGGTCGGCCGGCAGTCGTCGTGCCGCGCGCGGCGCGCGACCCGCTGACCGTCGAGCAGATCGTCGCGGTCGAGTCGCCACGGGAGTTCCGGCTCCATCCGCGGGGCGCGAGCGTCGCGTTCACCGCGGACGCCGCCGGCGCGCGGCAGCTCTTCACGCTTGCGCTTCGTGGCGGCTACCCGCTCCAGGTCACCGCGTCCGAGAAGCCCGTCAGCGATCCGCAGTGGTCACCCGATGGCCGGCGGCTCGCGTTCGCCCGGGATGACGCCGTCTTCGTCGTCGAGGCCGACGGCTCGCGGGTCACGCAGGCCGCCGCGCATCCGGCTGGAACGACGATGGCGCGCTGGTCGCCGGACGGACGGCGGCTCGCCTTCATCTCCCGCCGTCGCGGCTGGGCGCAGGTCTGGGTCGTCGACGCTCCGATACCGCGGCGCGGACGTCCCGCCACGAACCCGAAGCCGCCGGAGCCGCAGGTCGTGACGCGGACCGGGTTCGACGTCGAGGCGTACGAGTGGGCGCCGGACTCGCGTCGGATCGCCGTGACGGGCCAGGGCCCCGAGGCGACCCATGCGTCGAGCATCGCGATCGTCGACGTCGGAACCGGGGCGGAGGAACGCGTCGGGGGCGGCAAGTCGTGGGACGCCGCGGTCAGCTGGATGCGCGACGGCTCCCTCCTCTACGCGACGGACGCCGACGGCTGGTTCCAGATCGTTCGGCGCGCCCCGGACCACGCACAGACGATCCTGACCGCCGGGGAGCGCGAGCACGCCGAGCCGACCGGCGCGTTCGGGTTCGTCCCGCTCGCGTCGCCGGACGGCGCGCGCCTGGTCCACGCGGAGTTCCACGATGGGCTCGTCGACCTGCTCGTCGCGCCGATCGATGCCACCGCGCCGAAGCGCGGGCGCGGCCGCCCACCGAAGAACCCGCGGCCAACCATCGGCGCGGGCGAGGCGCGGCGGATCAACCCGTCGGATGGCGTCTGGCGGGCCGTCGGGTGGCTGCCGGACGGAGCGTGGATCGCGGCCATCGGGGAAAGCGATACGCGGCCGCAGGATCTGTGGCTCCTCCCGGTTCCGGGGATCGCCTCGGACACGGCTCGGCCGCGCCAGGTCACGGACTCGATGCCGGCGGTCGTCCGGGCGATGTTCTCGCCGCCCCGATCGCTACCCGCGGAGCGAGTGGCCATCCGGGCACGCGACGGGCTCAGGATCGAGGGAACGCTGTGGCGACCGGCCGGCGCGACCGGCCGCCGGGGAGCGGGCCGCGTCCCGACCGTCGTCTATCCCCACGGCGGCCCGACGTCGCAGTCGCTCCGCTCGTGGGCCCCGTTCAAGCAGCTGCTCGTCCAGGAAGGCTTCGCGTTCCTCGACGTCGACTTCCGCGGCTCGACCGGGTACGGCCGGACGTTCCGGCAGGCCAACCGCGACGAGTGGGGCAACGCGGACGCCCGCGACATGGTCGACGCCGCTCGGTGGGCGGCGGAGCAGGCATGGTCGGACGGGCGGCTCGCGATCTACGGCGGCTCATACGGCGGCTACCTGACGCTCGCCGCGCTCGTCGAGGAGCCGTCGCTGTGGCGCGCCGGAGTCGACCTGTACGGGGATTCGGAGATCGCGGAGAGCTACCGCCACGGCGACCGGCTCGGTCGGCTCGACCTCCATCGGATGATGGGCTCGCCGGACGACCCTGCCCGGCTCGACCTGTTTCGTCGCGGATCGCCGGTCTATCGCGCGGAGCGGATCGAGGCCCCGCTGCTCATCCTCCACGGCCGCAAGGACAAGCGGGTCGTGCCGCTCATGACGGAGCGGATGGTCGAAGCCCTCGAGATCGAGGGCAAGCACCACGAGGTCCACTGGTATGACGAGGAGGGCCACGGCTGGGAGCGGCGCGAGACGAAGCGCGACGCGTATACCCGGATTCTCGCCTTCCTCAAACGCCACGTGATGGACGAGACACCGAAGCCCTGACGGGACGGCCGGGGCACCTCGGCGACGCCGGCGCCTGCGCGGACGCCCTTCTCGATGGTCAGGAAGCCGTCGCGGCAGCCCCCGAACCGCCGCCCGACCCGAGCGGGATCACGCTGATGGACCCGTTCGTCTCGAGCATCGCGAGCCGAACCTCCTCGGGATGCTCGACGCCGTTCGCACGCAGCGCCGCGTGGAGCTCGTCCATGTCGATCCGCTCCCGCTTCATCGCCACTTCGTCGACCACGCCGTTGCGGACGAGCTCGCGCGGCTCGCCCTGGAGACGGCCGTTGAGCCACGGGTGGCGACTCGCGAGCCAATCGATCCCGCGGTCGACAGCGAGCAGCGTGATCGCCGAGACGAGTCCCGCAAGGAGCGACGTGTCATCGCCGATCATCGCGTTCTGGACGCCGTTCGAGATCAGCAGCAGGACGACGAGCCCGAGCATCGAAAGCTGGCCGAGCTGGCGCTTGCCCGCGATCCGGAGAAGCACGAAGACGACGACGTAGACGATCGTCGTCCGGATCACGACCTCGCCGAGGCTCCGAACGATCTCGGGCAGGACCATGGCCGCGAGTCTACCCGTCGGCGCGACGCTCCAAGACCCTATGATCGCGCCGTGGCGGCCTCCCCTTCACCCTCGTCACGGGATCCGGGGCGCGTGCCTTCGACGGTCCGCCAGCTGCCCGCGAAGTCGCTCCGAACGGCGCTCCTCGCGCTGTCCCACCAGCGGTTCCTCGGCCGGATCGCGACGCGCCTGCCCGTCACGCGGGCGATGGTCCAGCGCTTCGTTGCCGGGGAGACACTCGGCGAGGCGCTTCCGGTCATCGAGCGGCTCCGGGATGCCGGCTTCAGGACGACGGTCGACGTCCTCGGTGAGTCGGTCCATGCGCCGTCCGCGGCTCGCGCGGCCGCGGCGAGCTACCTCGAGACGCTTGATGCCCTCGCCGAACGCGGTCTGGACCGCAACGTCAGCCTGAAGCTGAGCCAGATGGGCCAGTCGATCGACCCGTCGCTGTGCCGCGAGAACCTCTCCGCGGTCCTGACGCGAGCCGCCGAGCGCGAGGCGTTCGTCCGGATCGACGCCGAGGACCACTCGACCACGGACGCGGCGCATGCGCTCTGGCGCGAGCTCCGCCACCTCAACGCGGGGCGCGGCGACAGTGGCGTCGTGATCCAGGCGGCACTCCGCCGGAGCGGTGACGACATCACCGCGCTGATCCGGGAACGCGGCCGCGTTCGGCTCTGCAAGGGCGCCTACCACGAGCCCGCGTCCGTCGCCTGGCAGGAGCGCCCGGACGTCGACGCCGCGTATCGCTGGCTCATGGAGCGCCTGCTGCTCGAAGGGACGTTCCCGGCGATCGCGACGCACGACGAGCGGATCATCCGCCGGGTCATCGAATTCGCCCGCCGCGAGGGCATCGGCCCGGACCGGTTCGAGTTCCAGATGCTCTACGGGATCCGGCGCGACCTCCAGGAGCGGCTCGTCCGCGACGGGTGGGGCGTCCGCGTCTACGTGCCGTACGGCAAGGACTGGTACCCGTACTTCATGCGGCGGCTGGCGGAGCGGCCGGGCAACGTCACGTTCCTGCTCCGGAGCATCCTTCGCGAGCGCCGCGGCCGCGAACCCGCGGAAACGAAATGAGCCGTCCCTGCGGACGGCTCATCAGTCGGGCGGGCGCCGGATCGGCGCCCTGAGCTGCTACCAGCGGCGGCCGGCCTCGAGGACCAGCCCGGACAGCGCGAGCGCCGTCAGAGCGAGCACGACCCGAACAGCCTGAACGCGAACGGTCTTCATCTCGATCATCCCTCGTAGCCCCGGCGGTGCGACCCCTCGCCCCGACCGTAGCCACGTGCCGGCCGCCGAGGAATGCCCCACAGGTACCGGGCGCCCCGCCAGTCGGGCGAGTTGCCGGTACGCACCTGGGTCCTCGAGCGGCGCGCGGCCTAGCGCCGCGGCCTGGCCACGAGCTCGCGAAGCTGCGCGACGTGCTCCTCGAGGTGCTCGACGACGAACCGCTCCGCGATCATCGCCACGCTCATCTCGCCGAGTCGCGGGTGGATCCCGCGTCGCTCGACGTCGGCCGCGGACAGCGCCGTGAGCCGGCGGCGGAAGCGTTCGAGGGCGGCGTCCGTCCGGTCGAGGAGCTCGCCGACCGGTAGCGTCCGGTCGCGCTCGAGGACGCCGATCCGGAGTGCGTCCGTGGCGACACGCCCGAATGGAGCCGGCTGCCCGCGCGCGGCAACGACGCGGGCAATCTCCCCGGTCCAGAACGGTCCCATCTCCGCGACGTGCGCGAGCGCCTCCGGTGGACCCCAGGAGGACTCGGGTGATGTCCCGAAGTCCCCGCTCAGCGGCCACGGCGCACCGGCCTCGATCGCGGGCTGGAGGCTGGCAAGCCCCGCGCGTGCGGCGTCCAGCCGGCGGATGAGCTCGTCGATCGTCGCCATTGGCCGCCCTCGTTGCTGCAACTCGATTGTCGGGAAGTCTCCCACCCACGGACGCGACGCGGGAGACAACAGGACTACGATGCGGGTCATTCTCGTCCGGTCCCACAGCACGGGAGCCAGCGATGACCGACACAGCCGCCCGTCCGGCCGGCACTCCCGCCGCCAACCAGGCTGGCGCGCGGATCAACAAGGACGCCTACGCCGAGGCGCAGGACTTCCTCCCGCTCAACGGCATCGACCACGTCGAGTTCTGGGTCGGCAATGCCCGCCAGGCATCGAACTACTACCGGGCCCTGTGGGGCTTCACGCCCGTCGCCTTCTCCGGGCTCGAGACCGGTGTCCGTGACCGGGCCAGCTACGTCATGCGCCGCGACGACATCACGATCGTCCTGACGGCGCCGCTCACGCCGGACGGCGAGATCGCCGAGCACGTCCGCCAGCACGGCGACGGCGTCCGCGACATCGCGTTCTCCGTCGACGACGTCCGCTCCGCATTCGAGGAGACCACGAAGCGCGGCGCCCGGCCGGCGATCCAGCCCGTGGAGATCGACGGCGGCGAGGATGGGGTGCTCCGCCGGAGCGCCGTCTGGACGTACGGCGAGACGCGTCACTCCTTCGTCGACCGCCGCGACTACCACGGCACCTTTGCCCCCGGCTACCGGAAGGTGAAGAAGCCGGCGAGGGCGGCCCAGGGCCTGAGCCTCCTCGAGGTCGATCACTGCGTCGGCAACGTCGGGCTCGGCCAGATGAATGAGTTCGTCGACTTCTACCGGGATGTCTTCGGCTTCAGCCAGCTCATCCACTACGACGACAAGGTCATCCACACCGAGTACAGCGCGCTCATGTCGAAGGTCATGACCAACGGCAACGGGCGGATCAAGTTCCCGATCAACGAGCCCGCGACGGGCAAGAAGAAGAGCCAGATTCAGGAGTTCCTCGACTGGTACCTCACCCCCGGCTGCCAGCACATCGCCCTCCGGACGGAGGACATCGTGACGACCGTCCGGCAGCTCAGGGACAACGGCGTCGAGTTCCTCGGCCTGCCGCACGAGTACTACGCGACGCTCGCGGACCGGGTCGGCGATGTCGGCGTCCCGATCCCGGTCCTCGAGGAGCTCGGTATCGAGGCGGACCGCGACGAGGAGGGCTATCTCCTCCAGATCTTCACCCGACCTGTCCAGGACCGGCCCACCTTCTTCTTCGAGATCATCGAGCGCCACGGCTCGCGCGGGTTCGGGGTCGGGAACTTCAAGGCGCTGTTCGAGGCGATCGAGCGGGAGCAGGAGAAGCGCGGCAACCTGTAGCCGCGGCGGCGAGGGGCCGCCGGGAGGGAGGGATCGGTGGATTTCTATCCCTGGATCGTGTTGGTCCATGTCGCGTCGGCGTTCGTCTTCGTCTTCGCGCACGGGGTGTCGGCGTTTGCCGCGTACCGGATCCGCGACGAGCGCGACCCGGCTCGGATCCGGGCCTACCTCGAGCTGTCGAGCTCCGGCGTCCAGACGATGTACGCCGCGTTCGCATTGATGGTGCTGGCCGGGATTGCCGGCGGCCTCACCCGCAACTGGTTCGCGCAGGGCTGGATCTGGGCCGCGATCGGTGTCCTGCTCCTCGTGATGTTCGCCATGTACGGCCTCGCGTCGCGCTATTACGGGACGGTCCGCGAGGCCGTCGGCCTGCCGTCGTCGATGCGCCGCAAGGGCACCGAACCGCCGCCTCCGGCGACGGCCGACGAGCTCGCCGTGCTCCTCCGATCGTGGCGGCCCGACGCCATCGCCGGGATCGGCTTCATCGGACTCCTGATCATCATCTGGCTCATGGTCGTCAAGCCGTTCTGATGCGGATCGCGCACGTCCGCGAGCGCAACGGGCCGGCCGGGGCGGCGTGGCGGCTGGCCGGAGCCGGCGCGGCGGGAGGGTGGAGCGATCTCGAGGTCGCCCGACGGCGACTCCTTCGGCGCGACCCGACGCTGTCGCACAACGACGCGCTGTTCCGCCAGCCGATCACGACCCTCGACGATCATCTGGCGCGTCGGCTGCGCGTCGAGCACCTTCGGCCGCTCGTCGAGGGCGGTTCGCCGGCCGCGGACCGCGGCGACGATGATCCCGCCGGCCTCGACGAAGCCGACCTCGTCTTCGGCCCGCCGATCCTTCGGCCGCCCTCGTTTCGCGACTTCTACGCATTCGAGGGCCACGTCCGGACGATGTGGGAGCGGCGCGGGCAGGACGTTCCGGAGGCCTGGTACCGGCTGCCGATCTTCTACTTCTCGAACGTGTCCGAGAT
>DASWSI010000276.1:0-4347 GCA_036402715.1 Candidatus Limnocylindrales bacterium | reverse complement strand
CCGGGGGCGACCAACGCGGAGGGCGCGCAGCTCGCGACCGCGATCGCGAGCGTCGCGACGACACTCCCGCACCGAAGCACCGTGGTCCGCAACCCTGTTCGTGCTGTCATGACGCTCCGTCCTTGCGCGCGCCGCCGGCGTCCAGCGACAGTAGGCGGTCGTCGTTGACGACGGATTGACTCCGCGCGCGAAGTGACCGGGCGCCGCGCGTGGGCTCGCGAAACTGCCCTCCCCGGCGATGCACGTCGCGTGAATATCACCGCGCGGCTATATGCAAGCGACACGCATACCGGCGGGCGGGCGCGCCGCCCTCGAGTGGTCGTTCGGCTGGCCTGAGGCTAGGCCACCGTGACCTCGCAGACGTGGAGCGCCCCTCGGGCGGATCCGCCGACAGCGACGCGGTCCAGCACCCCCTCGTACACGACGAACGCCGAGTTGAGCCAGCGAAGCTCCGCGCTGCCGGTCCTGAAGATGCACCGCGCCGCGATGACGCGCGCCTGATCGCTGGCGCGGAGCGTCGCGACGCCGTCGAGCTCGACCCACGCGGTCTGGCCCGTTTCGGTCGTCAAAACGCCGCGAAGCGTGGGCAGGTTGACGTTGTCTGGCCGACGAACAGCAAGGTTCGTAAGCCGGATCGTCCCCGAGAGCCGCTCTCCGGCGACTGATCCTTCCATCGCCCCGTAGATCTGGCCGCCGGGCTCGTAGTCGAGGGACTCGAGCGACGTGTACGTCAGCTCGATGTCACATAGCTTCGAGACATTCACGGTTCGATCCTCCTCGAGCTGCGCCCCGACAGAGTGGCAACAGCCTGCAATCCGAGGATCGTCGCAATTCTCCGGCTCGAGAACAACCGCCTCGGCGGCCGGGCGGCGTCGCGCTCGCCGCCGAACGTCAATTCGCCCTGATGACCGCCCTGAGGAGCGTCTCCGTCTCGGCCGACTTGGCGGGGCTCGCCGCGGGAACGCGAGGTCGCGCGCTGAGCGGGGCCATGACGTAATGGTCCTGCCTCCGAGCGCCTGTTTGACCGCGGACCGGCGGCTGATCGAGTGCTACGGTGACCGAGCGCGGATCGTGCGCACGAACTTGACAAAAACACCCGACGAGATGCCTACACTGTCGCTCGGCATGACGACGCGTCGCCAGCGCACGGCTCGACAGGCCTTCAGCTCGGCCGAGTCGGATGTCTTCTGCACACCAACCAGAAGGGAGGTGATGTAGTCCATGGCAACGGCGAAGAAGACAACGAAGAAGGCGGCGGCCAAACCGACCACCAAGAAGAAGTAGGGCCTCCGTCACGGTCCAGGTCGGGATCTGGACCAGCCAACGAAACGTCATCAGCCCCGCCGGATTCGGCGGGGCTGATCGTTGTCTGTCGGAGGCTTGCGGCCGGCTCAGCCCCGGGCGAACCAGATGTTGCCGGGGCCCGCGTAGCTGTTGCCCTCGCCCCACGCGACGTAGGCCGAGAGCCGCTGCAGCGGAATCAAAAAGCCGCCCGCACGAGGTGCGGGCGGCTTGCCGACAACGATGTCAGGCGCTCTGGACGTCCTTCGCGCGCGGGCCCTTGGGGCTCTGCTCGATCTCGAACTTCACCTTCTCGCCGCCGACCAGACGGTCGAAGTCGAGGGAGGAGTTGAGGCCGTCACGATGGAAGAAGTATTCCTTCGCGTCGTCCGCGGCGATGAAGCCAAAGCCACGGTCAGCGATGACCTTCTTGATGGTACCGGTGGTCATGTAGACCTCCACGTCTTCTCGAACGGAACTACAGGCGCACGGTCAATTCGAGAAGAGGACGGACCACACGAAGCCGCCACAAACGATGGCGAGGCATCAGCGTAGCACGTTTGTTCGAAAATCGGAACCCCCAAAACGAGCAAGTTGCGGCAGCGGCCGGGATTCAGAGCTCGAGGGAGCCCATTCGGCGTGAGGAGACGATCCCGAGCACGACCAGGGAGATCGCCCACGCGATCGGCGTGACGACCCCGACGCTGTCGCCCGTCGCGAGGCCAACGGACCAGTTCACGATCGATGTCGGGAAGAACGGCGCGACGGCGGCGGGCAGGATCCCGAGGAGGATCGCCGGCGCGAGGAACACCGCGAACCCGATCGCGGCGGCCGCCGGCTGACTGGCCACGAACGTCGACGCGGCGAGGGTCACGGCCACGAACAGGGCGATCGCGGCCGCCATGCCGATCGTGACGACGACGATGGCCGCGACCGGCGGCGGCCCGTAGAGCACGGCCGCGACGACGGTCGTGACGATCATCGGGACGACGGCCGCGATCACGATGAGGACGGCCGTCGCCGACGCCCACTTCGAGACCCAGATGCTCGTCCGCGAAACGGGCTTCGATGCGATCCACGACAGCGTTCCGCGATCGCGTTCGACGACGAGGAGGCTCATCGCCGCGAAGATCGCCGCGAGGATGAAGATCTGGGCAGCGACCGCGGTCAGGACGTTGTCGAGCGGCGCCAGCGAGATGAGCTTGTCCGCACCCGCCTGCGCGGCCTCCGGGACGTTCTTGATCACCCACGCGTTGATCGCCGCGTTGGCCGCGCCGAGGGCCATGAAGACGGCGGTCACGCCGAGAACGATCCAGGCTCGCTTCCCGCTCCCCCACTCGGCGATGTCCTTGCGGAAGAGCGGCCGGAACCCGGCGAACGCCGCGGACGCTGCGCCGCGTCGCGCGATCGGGCTCGACGCGTGGACGGTGGTGGCGGTCATGCCGCGTGCTCCTTCTGGTTGACGAGGCGCATGAAGACGTCTTCGAGCCCGAGCGTGATCTGCTGGTTTTCGGTGACGGTCAGGTTGTGCTCGGCGGCGAACCTGGTGACCGCGGACTGGACACCCTTTGCCGCATTCGGGGCGACTCGCAGGACGTATGCCCGAAGATCCGCTGCCTGCTCGATCTGCTCGGCCGACTCGACGCCGGGGAGCGCCGCGAGCTCGGCCCTCGTCGTGTCCGACGCCCCGCTGATCCCGACCCGGAGTCGATCCTTCGTGAAGCTCGCGAGGAGCTGCGCGGTCGGTTCGGCCCGAACGAGCTTGCCGGCGTCGAGGATCGCGACGTGGTCGCTCACTCGTTCGACGTCGTCGAGGATGTGGGTCGAGTAGAAGACCGTCGTCTCGCCTTTCAGGTCCTGCATCAGCTCGAGGACCTCGCGCCGGCCGATCGGGTCGAGCGAGCTGACCGGCTCATCGAGGAGGAGGACGCTCGGGCGGCCGACGAGCGCCTGGGCGATACCGAGGCGCTGGCGCATCCCACCGGAGTACGTGCCGGTCTTTCGGTCGCCGGCGTCTGCCAGGCCCACGCGAGCGAGCAGCGCTGTGATGGCCGAGTCGTCCGAGCGGCGGTCCGTCGGGTAGAGCGAGGTGACGAACCGGAGCGTCTCGCGGCCGGTCATCCAGTCGTAGAACCGCGGCTCCTGGGCCAGGTAGCCGACCTCGCGCCGATAGTCGGCCCCGGCCGACACCGGAATGCCCGCGACCGATGACGTGCCGGACGTCGGCCGCGTCAGGCCGGCGAGCAGCTTGATCGTCGTCGACTTCCCCGCGCCGTTCGGCCCGAGGAACCCGTAGATCGAGCCAGCCGGCACCTCGAGCGTGAGTCCCGTCAGCGCCGCAACGCCGGGATAGTGCTTCGTGAGTCCAGTCGTCGCGATTGCCGCGTGATCGGCCATCGGTGCACCCCTCTCCTCGCGAGCTGTCGCTCGCGTCAAGGGCACACTGCGCGCCCGCGCGCCGAATGTCGACGGCCGGGAGACACGGGCGACACTGTCTCTTGTCGCATTCGTCGCAGTGGACCGGTGCGACGTGGGGCCGCAGAGCCCCGCTGCTAGCATCCCCGGGTGGCCGTCACCGGTGAGCTGATCGACGTCGTGCCCGCGCCGCGCGACGTGACGCTCGTCCTCGTCACGAGCGATGGACGCGTCATCGGAGCGCTGCCCGAATTTCGGGTCCCGGTCGCGTGGTGGCCGGATGCCGAGGCCGTCGTGGCGGCGGCGCGTGAGCGATTCGGCGTCGAGGTGACGATTCTCCGATTGCTCCGGGCGGAGCGTCCGTCGCCGCCCGGGGGCGCCGTCACATACCTCGCGGAGGTGTCACTGCCACTCCCCGCCGGCTTCGCCGCGGAGCGGTGGAACGGCACGCTCGACGAGCAGTCGCTCCGGCAGTCGTGGGCGCGGCCGGGCGGACCGGCGGGAGATCTCGCCTGGGCGGATTCGGTCCTCCGCGATCGCGGTCTCGAGCGCGCCGGCGAGGCGCAGCAGATTCGAACGTGGAACCTGTCCGCGTTGTGGCGGCTGCCGCTGCGCGACGACGTCGCGTGGCTGAAGGTCGTGCCGCCGTTC
>DASWSI010000275.1:0-2802 GCA_036402715.1 Candidatus Limnocylindrales bacterium | reverse complement strand
CGTGGGCTGCGGCCGGGCGCGGCCGCGAGAGGCGGCGGTCGTCCCCGCCGCGCGAGCGCGTCTCGCTACTCGGCGTCGTCGCACAGCGGGAGGGCGAATCCGAACTCCGCGCCGCCGCCCGCGCGCGGCCGCGCCCAGATGCGGCCGCGCATCGCCGTGATCAGCCGTCGGCAGACGAACAGGCCGATCCCTGCGCCCGATGCCTGGGCCGCGGTGGCCGGCGAGCGATAGAAGAGCTCGAACAGGTCGTCCGCCTCGTTCGACTGGAAGCCCCGACCACGATCGAGGACGCGGACGACGACCTCGTCCTGTGCCTCCTCGAGCCGAACCTCGACCGCCGCGTCCACCGGGCTGTACTTCGCCGCGTTCGACAGGAGATTCCGGATGACCTGCTCGACGTACGTCGCGTCACCCGTCACCGCGGGCAAGTCGCTCGGCCCGGTCAGCTCGATCCGCGTCGCCGGCCAGTGGGCCGCCTCGAGGCGGATCGCCGACGCGAGGACGCGCTGGAGGAGGACCGGCTCATTCGCCATGTGGAGGACGCCGCGTTCGGCCCGGGTCATCACGAGGAGGTCCTCGACGAGCCGGAAGAGCCGCTCGGCCTCCGCGCTGATATCCGCCGCCAGATCGCGGCGCGTCGTCGTGTCGAGCGACTCCGGGCGGGCGAGCACCTTGCTGCCGGCGTAGATGGTCGTGATCGGCGTCCGCAGCTCGTGGGACAGGATCCCGAGAAACGCCTCGCGCTGGGCGCGGGCCCGCCGCGACGCGGAGATGTCGCGCATGACCGCGATCCGGCCGTGGGCCTCGTCCGACTCGCCGGGCCGCCGCCCGACGCCGGGGACGGCGTACAGGCGAAGCTCGACCCACCGGTCCGGCCGGTCCCGAAGCCGCACCTCGAGGGGCCCGCCGTCGGCGTCCGGCTCGCGGTCGACGGGCGGGTCGAACCGCGACAGCAGGTCGTCGTAGGTCATCACCGGACGACCGGCGAAGAGCGAGTCCGCCGCCGGATTGACGAGGCTGATCCGGCCCGACCCGTCACAGACGAGGACGGCCTCTGCCATGGCCTCGATGACGGCGCGGAGCTCCGCGGCGCGAACCCGTTCGATGTGGGCAGCCCAGGCGAGCTGCGTCCGGGCATCGACGGCGGCTTCGTAGAGCCGCGCGTTCTCGATCGCCACGGATGCCATCCGCGCGAGCTGGACGAGCACGGCCTCCTCCGCCGGACTGAACTCCCCCTCGTCGAGCCGGGCGAGCTGGATGAGCCCCAGGTTCCGACCGTCGGATCCAACGAGCGGCGCGGCCATCCACGCCCGGAGTGGGGGAGTGGCATCGGGCACCGGGTCGACGTCCCGCCGGCGGAGCTCCATCTGACTGAGCCGGACGGGACGGTTCGTGCGGCACACGTCGGCGGTCATCCCCTGGCCGTCGAGCGTCGATGCGCGAATCGCTGCCGGGTCTTCGCCCGGCGCCACGGACACCGCCGTGACGGAGCTCGCCCAGTCCTCGTTCGTCGTCTGGCTCGTCGCGGCCCACGTCGCGCCGACGATCTCGCGCGCCCGGTCCGTCGCGACGCGGAGGACATCGTCGAGCGACAGCGATCGGTGCATCTCGCGAGCGGCATCGGACAACGCGTGAAGCAGAACGATCTCGCGATCGTCGAACGTCTCAGTCGCCCGGCGGCGCCGAGCGTCCCGTCGCTCTGGCGGCGCGTCGGTCGAATGCATCACGAGCGGTCCCTCTTCGCTGCGGCCGGCCCTGCTGGAGTGGCGCGCAACCTGAGGTTGGGGTTCCGGGGGTCGCCCGTGCACCCCCAGTTCGGATGGCCGCGTTGCGTCCGTGTTACGAGGCTCCGGTGCATGCCGGAACCGGCGGCCCGCGCGCTCGGCGGGCTGAAATATCGCTGCAAGCAGGGTCTCGTCGCGGGCGGTCTGTGCGTCAGCCGATTCGGCGTTTCATACGGCGACAGCAGACGAGCAAGTGGGGGTTTGCGCTCGCCCGGTCCGCCAGGACGGCGGTCGACGGGCGGCGAGCACCGTGGGAGACGAAGATGGCCGGCCTGATGAGCCAGTTCGGTGATGTGGTCGGCGGCATCGCCGGTCAGCCCGCGGTCCGCGTGGCGGTGACCGGGCTCGCGATCTACGTCGTCATCCTCTGGCTGGCCTGTGCCTACTGGGTGTTCCGCGACCTCCGCCGCCGCACGCGGGCGGAGATCCTCCCGTACCTCGCCTCGGCGGGCGTGATCGTCGCCTCCCCACTGCTGTTCCCGTTCGCGCTTCTCGTCTATCGGATCGTGCGGCCGGGTCGCACGCTCGCGGAAGCGCGCGAGATCCAGCTCGAGGACCGGATCGCGGAGCTTCAGGTCGAGGCGATGCTCGCCTGCCCGACCTGCGCCGCGATCGTCGAGGAGGACTGGATCGCCTGCCCGGCGTGCCGGACGAAGCTCGCCCACCTGTGCGTCGATTGCGGCCACACGATGGCGCTCAACTGGGAAGTGTGCGGCTGGTGCGGCTTCGAGCCGGCGCGACCGGCGTTCGCGGACGTTCCGCAGGTGCACGCGATCGAGAAGCGGGATGAGCAGGGGTTCCGCGGCCGAACGGAGGCCGCCCGGGCGTGACGCGTTCCGTCGCGCGAATCACCAGACGCTGAAATCACGAGACCCGGGCCGAAGCCCGGGTCTCGTCTCATCTGCCGCCCGCCGTTGCGGGCCCGGTGTCCTCAGTCCGCGCGCTTGCCGGTTGCACCCTTCGTCGTCCGGCCGCTGCCGCGGTCGAGGAGCGTCATCCCCATCGCGGCGGCCGGGAT
>DASWSI010000274.1:0-7818 GCA_036402715.1 Candidatus Limnocylindrales bacterium | reverse complement strand
GTGCCGCTTCCGAGCCATCGTCCCCGGACCCGACCGCTCCATCCGCCTCGGTGCGACACAGCACCGGGAAGTCGGCGGGACATCGGCGGGAGGTCGTCCTATCGACCGTCGCCGCTCATATAGTCGAGGGCAGTTGCGGTTCGCCGTCACGCGGAGTTGGTCGGATGCCCAGTCGAGACACGATCCTGCTCATCGTCTTCATCGGGATCATCGTCAACTTCCTGCTGGCCTGCGGGCTGCTCGTTGTCCCGCGGTTGCGCGAGCGCCGCCGGCTCCGTTCGATCATGTCGGGCACGGGCGGCGGCGCCGCGATCGGGCGCTCGTCGGCCCATTCCCCGGGCCGCGTCTCGCCGGCCGCGCTCGATCCGGAAACCGGCCTCGACCTGGCTCCCGCGTGGGCTCGCTGGCTGGCCGACGAGGACTCGCGCGTCCGTCGCTACGGCCGCCGGGCGACGATCGTTCTCGTGACGGTCGAGGGCCTCGATGTCCTCGCCGAGCATCTCGGCGTACCGGCGGCGACGCCCCTGACGCCGGTCGTCGCCAACCTCCGCCAGCATGCACGCGAGTCGGATCGCCTGGCGCGCCTCGGCCCCGCCAAGTTCGGTGTCCTGCTTCCCGAGACGGACGAGATCCGCGCGATCAACTATGTCGAGCGCGTCCGCGCGGCGTGCGATCAGTGGCTCGAGTCCGGCAATGCCGCGCTTCGGCTGTCGATCGGCTGGGCGGAGGTCAACGAGGGCCGCGGGATGCACGCCGCGATCGAGATCGCCGAGGACCGGCTGGTCGTCGAGCGGCGCCGCGATCCGTACGTCGAGGACGTCCGTGCCGCGGTCGCGCCGACGCAGACGAGGGCCTGGACGGCCTGACGCGCCGCGTTCGCGAGCCCGGCGCCGCGGACGCTCAGCTCGCGCCGCCGCTCCGAAGTGCCCGACCGGGCGTCGCCCCCGTGTGGCGGCCGCCGTCGACTACCGAAGTCCCGTTGACGATGACGTGGTCGATGCCGTCCGGGAACTGGCGCGGCTCGTCGTAGGTCGCGTTGCTCCGGACGGTCGCCGGATCGAACACGACGAGATCCGCCAGCGCGCCGTCGCGGATGACGCCCCGATCCGTGACCCCGAGCCGCGCCGCCGGCCCCCCGGTCATCTTCCAGACCGCGGCCTCGAGCGACAGGACGGCCTCGTCCCGCACGAACTGGCCGAGGATTCGCGGGTAGCTGCCGTACGTCCGCGGGCTGGGCTTCTCCCCGACGAACGTCGAATCCGTCCCGACGAGCCCGATCGGGTGACGCAGGAACCGCCGGATCCCGTCGGTGTGCGGCCCGGTCGTGACCTCGTTCGGTCGCAGGTTCTCGGCGAGGAGGAGGTCACAGAGCCCGTCGACAGGATCGGCACCCGTCGCATCGAACAGCTCGCCGAGCGTCCGACCCTCCCAGCGGACGTTCTCCGGCCGCGCGAGGTAGCCGATACGGACGTCGCCCAGCCCGCCGGCGCCGGCGAACAGCACGCCCCGCTCGGCCAGGTCGCGCCGAATCCGGTCGCGGACGGTCGCATCGGCGAGCCGCTCCTTGGTCTTCGCCGGCCCGCCTTCCTGGACCCACGTCGGGATGAGGATCAGCAGACGCGTGCTCGCCCACTCGAACGGATACGAATCGAACGTGACGTCGAGGCCCTCGGCTCGCGCGTCGTCGACGAGGTCGAGCATCTGTTCCGGTGAGCCGGGGAACGTCTTGCGGTGATAGAAGTGGGTGATGTGCGCGGGCGCCTCGCCGCGCCGCCCGATCTCGATCGCCTCCCGGAACGGGTCGAGGAAGCGGTCGCCGAGCGGATAGCGGACGTGGGTGTGATAGAAGCCGCCGAGCCTTCCCGCTTCCCGGGTCAGCTCCGCCAGCTCCGCCGTCGTCGCGTAGCTCCCCGGCGGGTAGTCCAGCCCCGAGCTCAGCCCGAAGGCCCCCTGCGTCATCGCCTCGCGGAGCAGCGAGCGCATCTTCTCCATCGCGGCCCGCGACGCGGCGACGTCGTTCCACCCGATCGCGGCGATTCGGAGCGCGGAGTTCCCGACCAGGACCCCGATGTTCACGCTGACGCGGCCGTCGAATCGCGAGAGGTAGCTACCGACGCTGTCCCAGTCGTACGGGATGTCCGGCAGCCCGTCGAGGCCACCGTTCAGCTCGACGAACGCGGCGAGGTCCTCCGGCGTCTCGAACGGCGCGTAGCTGTTGCCGTCGACACCGACGATCTCCGTGGTCACGCCCTGCCGGACCTTCGGCTCGTGCCGCGGCTCGGCGAGAATCATCAGCCCGGAGTGGCTGTGGAGGTCGATGAAGCCCGGTGCGACGACCTTGCCGGTTGCATCGATCGTCCGCGCGACCGCGGGAAGATCCGCGCCGGGCGCGAGGACCCGAAGTCGATCGCCTTCGACCACGACGCTTCCCGGCCGACCAGCGGCCCCCGTCCCGTCGACGATCGTGCCGCCGGCGATGAGCAGATCGGTCACATCGCGGGCCCGTCGAGCCGCCGGCCGCGAACCCATGCGCCGCGGACCATGTTCGGATGGGCGCGGAACATCAGGCGGCTCATGAGATCCGCGGGCTCGTCGGCCTCGACGCCGGGAAGCGGCGCCGTGAGGCGAGGATCGACGGCGATGAGGTCCGCCTCCTTGCCCGGCTCGATCGAGCCGATTCGGTCGTCGAGCCCCAGGACGCGTGCGCCGTCGAGCGTCCCCATCCGGAGCCACTCGAGCGGCCCGAGCGTTGGTCGACCATCGCCGCCGACGACGCGCAGCGCGTTCTGGGTGTAGGCGCCGACACGCATCGCCGAGAAGATCGAGAGCTCCGGCCCGGCGGCAACATCGGACCCGAGACCAACGGCGAGGCCGGCCTCGAGGTAGCGCGCGAGGGGCATCACGCCCGAGGCGAGGAAGAGGTTCGAGGCCGGGCAGTGGGCGACGCGCGTATCCGTCTCGACGAGCCGCGCCAGCTCGCGATCCGAAAGGTGCACCGCGTGCGCGAGCACGGTTCGCGGCCCCAGGCCGCCCGCCCTGTCGTAGACGTCCACGTAATCACGCGCCTCGGGGAAGAGCCGCGCGACCTCGGCGATCTCGCCGCGATCCTCCGCGACGTGGGTCTGCCACCACGCGCCGGTCGACCGGGCCATGGCCGCGGACTCGCGGAGCATCTCTGCGCTGCACGAGACCGCGAACCGCGGCGTGAACGCGTAGCCAAGTCGACCGTCGTCGCGGCCGTGCCACGTCTCGCAGAGCTCCGCGGACTGGGCGAGCGACGTCGCGAGGATTGTCGCCGGGTCGATGGACGCGTCATACGTCACCCGATCCATCATCACCTTGCCGATGATCGCCCGGATCCCGTGCGCCTCGGCCGCCCGGAACGCCGCGTCGAGCGATGGCGCGAAGACCGCGCCGTAGAGCAGCGCCGTCGTCGTGCCGGCGCCCGCGAACGCGCGGAATGCCGCCGGCGCGAGCCGCTCCGCCGCGGACGCATCGTCGAACTCACGCTCGAGCGGGAAGATGTAGCGGTCCAGCCACGTGAGCAGATCGAGCCCCGCGCCCAGCCCCGCGTTCGGGAGCTGCGGCAGGTGGGCGTGGAGGTCGACGAGCCCCGGCATGACGACGAGCGGCCGGAGGTCGATCGCCTCCCGGGCGCGATCCGGAGCGTCGCGCGCCGCGGTCACCGCAGAGATGCGGCCGGTCGCGTCAACGTCAATGACGGCGTCGGTTTCGTGGCGCGTGCCGCCGGCAGCCAGTGGCGTGAGGAGCCGGGCGCGCAGCGAGAACGGGGGGCCTTCGGGGAGTCCCGGGCTCGCAGTCACGAGCGGGGATGCTAGCACGGGCGATTCGGTCGCCCGAACGGGTGTCGCCCGGAGCTACCGCTTCTTCGTGCGGAACTCCTGGAGATGCGCGGTCCACGGAGAGGCGCCGCGATCGCCCGGGGCACAGCTGCCGTGCCAGCCGCAGACGCAGGTGATGACCTGATCGCGGTGGACGTACGTGTCGATCACGTGCTTGAAGGGAACGTCCTCGACGGGAACGGCCGAGCGGAGTGGCGGAGCGGGCGGGCGACCGTTCAACGCGGATCTCCTGGAAAACCCGCTCGGGGCCGGCGGGGGCCCCTGATTATGGCCGATTTTGCCGATTCCTGCCCGTCAGCGGCCTCACCGCCGCACGAACTGGTCGTCGATGACGTCGCCCGCGGTCACCGGCCGGGACACGAGTGGCTGCTTCGTCGTCTCGTCCTTGAGCTTGCTCATGAAGTCGATCGACTTCGTCCACGCCGCGGCGTCGATCGCCCCGAAGTCAGCGGCAGTCCCGCTCCCCTTCCAGGCAGCGATCGTTGCCGCGAGGATGGCCTTCTGGGCGTCGCGCGACTGACCGAGCTCCGGGACCGCGGCGATCGACGCGGTCAGGCCGGCGTCCGGATCGGCGGCGATGTCCCGCATCGCGTGGAGCGTCGCCTCGACGAACTTGCCGATGGCGGCGCGCTTCGGGTCGGAGGCGAGCGCCTTGGTCCCCGCGATCAGCCCGGGGCCCGGCAGCGGCACGATCTGGTCGACGTGGAGGACGGTCGTCTTCTGGCCGCTCTGCGCGAGCTGAACCGGCTCGTTGTTGACGAACCCGGTCGCCGCGTCGACGGCGCCCTGCTGGACCGCGGCGCCCTGGCCGAAGTCCGGGAACTCGGTGATCGTCAGGTCGCTCGGTGAGAGGCCCGCGGACTGCAGCAGCGCCTGGAGCATGATCCATGACGACCCGTACCGGCCCGGGATACCGAGCTTGCGACCCTTGAGGTCCGCGGCCGAGGCGATCCCGGACGACGACTTGGCGAACACGATCGACGGAAATGCCCGGTAGACCGTCGCGACGTAGCGGATCGGGATGCCCTGGCTCACCGCCGGGATGACGCTCGTGCCGTCGGCGAGCCCGACATCGACCGATCCCTGGCCGACGAGCGTGATCAGGTCCGGATCGATCTTGCTCTGGAAGGTGACCTGGAGCCCCGCCTGCGTGTAGTAGCCCTTCTGCTGGGCGAGGTAGAAGGGCGCGAACTGGACGCTCGGGATGAAGCCCAGGCCCACGACGAGCGGCGTCGTGGCGGGGGTCGGCGACGCCTGGGAGCCGGAGCACGCCGCGGCGAGGGACGCGGCGAGCATGAGCGAGACCAGGCGGACGGGGCGGCGAAACGACACGTGAACCTCCGAGCGGCTACCGGGAACCGACGAGCCGGCGCTCGACGATGACGATCAGGACATACAGCACGATGCCGAAGAGGGCGACGGTCAGGAGCGTCGCGAACATGAGCGGGATGTCGAACAGACTGCCCCGCGCGACGTTGATCAGGACACCGAGTCCACGCTCGGCGCCGGCCCACTCCCCGACGATCGCGCCGACGACGGCGAGCGTCACGCCGACGCGCATGCCACCGAGGATCGACGGCAGCGCGGCCGGGACCTCGAGGGTGATGAGGATCTGGCGGCGCGTCGCGCGGAAGCTTCGGCCCAGCTCGAGCAGCCCGGCGTCGACGGATCGGATGCCGACCATCGTCGAGACCGCGATCGGGAAGAAGACGATCAATGCGCAGATGAGGACCTTGCCGAGGAGCCCCGTCCCGAACCACAGGGCAAGAAGCGGGGCGAGGGCAAGGATCGGTGTCGCCTGCGCCGCGACGAGATACGGCGACACGACCCGCTCGACGAGGGCGGATCGCGCCAGCGCATAGCCGATGACGAGGGCGACCAGTGCACCGACGGCGAAGCCGAGCACGACCTCGCCCGCCGTGGCTGCAAAGTGCGGCCAGATCGTCCCGTCCGTCCACGCCGCGACGAAGCGCGCCGCGACCGTCTCCGGCGCCGGGAGGATGAACACCGGATAGCCGCCGATGACGACGATCGCCTTCCACAGGGCGATCGCGATGACCAGCGCGGCTGCGACGGGGAGCAGTCGCGACGCCGCCACGGCTCCCGTCCGCGGCTGCGCTCCGGTCGCGGCGGTCACGACGCCGCCTCCCCGTCAAGGCGCGAGCGGCTCGTCACGCCGCGGCCTCGAGGTGGCGGCGGATCTCGCGCGCCAAGGGCGACACGACCGCTTCATCGAGCGCATCAAGGCGTCGCGGCCGCGGCAGATTGACGGGCAGGTCGGCGACGATCCGACCCGGCCGCGCCGACAGCACGGCGACCCGATCGGCGAGGAAGATCGCCTCCGGGATGCTGTGGGTCACCACGAGGGCGGACGTGCCGGTTCGCTGCCACAGGTCGAGCAGCTCGACGTTGAGCCGCTCGCGTGTGAGCGCGTCGAGCGCGCTGAACGGCTCGTCGAGCAGAAGGAGCCGCGGCTGGAGCGCGAGGGCCCGCGCGAGTGCGGCGCGCTGCCGCATCCCGCCGGACAGCTGTGACGGCCTGGCTGTGGCGAATTCGCGGAGATCGATGAGGTCGAGCAGCTCGGCGAGTCGTTCCGCGCGGCGGGGGCGCGGCCACCCGGCGAGCTGGAGCGGGTATTCGATGTTCGCGGCCACGGAGCGCCATGGGAGCAGCCGCGGCTCCTGGAAGACGAGCCCGATCGCGGGATCCGGTTGCGTGATCGCGACGCCGTCGAGCGCAACCCGGCCGGTCGTCGGCGCGAGGAGGCCGGCGACGACGCGAAGGAGCGTGCTCTTCCCCGAGCCGTTCGCGCCGATCAGTGCGACGACTTCCCCCGGCGCGACCTCGAGATCGACCGAATCGAGGACGGCGAGCGTGCCGCCGGGACGCGGGAACGCGGCCCCGACGCCCTCGATCGAGAGGCTCCCGCCGGTCCGCGGCGAGGCCGCGCTCGGTACCGGCGACGCGATCGCTTCGGCGTTCACGATCCGGAGACCGGTGCCGCTGCTACCGCTTCGGCGCCCTTCAGCGCGGGGTAGAGCGACTTGTAGATCGCAAAGAGCTCGCCGTATCGATCGCCGAGCTCGCGCCGCGGCTCGATCGTCCGGTCGATTCGCGTCATCGCCCTGATCGCCGCCGGCAGATCCGGGTATGCGCCGATCCCGACCGCGCCGATGATCCCGGACCCGACGACCGCAGTCTCGAGCCAGTGCGGAACCGCGATCGTGAACCCCGTGACGTCCGCCTTGATCCGGTTCCACGCCGCGCTCTGGGCCGGTCCGCCGCACACGCGGACGTCGCCGACGCGGACGCCGGCGGCCACGATCGGCTCCGCGACGTGGCGGATCGCGAACGCCGCTCCCTCGAGGATCGCCCGCGTCATGTGCC
Organism: Candidatus Limnocylindrales bacterium; assembly: GCA_036402715.1. Taxonomy (GTDB): domain Bacteria; phylum Chloroflexota; class Limnocylindria; order Limnocylindrales; family CSP1-4; genus JACDAV01. The sequence goes on along the minus strand of DASWSI010000274.1, from coordinate 568 downwards.
CGCGCCCGTGTCGGACGGTCAGCCCGACGAACGCTCCCCGCGCCTCCGGATCCCACAATGGCGACCGCTCGCCCGCGAGATAGGGCAGGAACACGAGCCCGTCCGCGGCCGGCTCTGTTTCCGCGGCCTCGTCGATGAGTGCCTCGGTCGTCATCGTCCCGCCGAGCACGTCGTCCCGAAACCAGGCGAGTGCGCGGCCGGTCGCGGCCATCGCCCCGCCGACGATATGGAGTCCCGCCAGCGGCGCGGGCGTGCAGAACGAGCCGGCGGCATGTACGGGCACCGCCGAGTAGACGCCGAATCCGCCGGACGTCCCGCCGGTGTCGATCGCGTCGCCCGCCGCCAGGAGCCCCGCGCCGTGGAAGCTCGCGAATGCATCGACGACGCCGGCGACCACCGGCACGCCGGCCGGCAGGCCGAGCGTCGCCGCGGCATCGGTCGCGAGACCGCCGACGACCGACCCGACCGCGATCGGGGGCGCGATCTTCGCGATGGCGACGCCCCTGCCGCCGACCAGATCAGACGCGGGTGGCGCCTGCCCCTCCACGACGGCACTCGCGGCAACCCC
>DASWSI010000273.1:0-3861 GCA_036402715.1 Candidatus Limnocylindrales bacterium | reverse complement strand
CGTCGAGCAGATAGCGCGCGATCGCGCCGAGAAACCCGCCGACGCCGACGAACAGGATCGTCACGCGCGGATTGTGATGCCGTCCGATGCGCGCTGTTCAGGGCTCCGCCTGAACAGGCTCGTTACGCGACGAGGCTGCCGTCGCGGTAGACGTACAACAGGTCCGGCTCGGACGAGTCGAGCGCCGCGAGCTCCGCCCGGATCCGGATCGCCGCGTCCGGGTAGCGGGTGTGGAGCTTCTCCTCGACCGCCGCGACGAGAGACCTGGCGTCCGTGATCGTCGTTCGGTTGCCGCTCAAGGCGGTCCATGAAGATCGAGCGGCGATCAGCGCAGCGTCGACGAACTCATGGAATTCGCCGTCGTCCGACGGAAACGTTCTGAGCTGTACTTCACGGTTCACGGCGGTTCCCCTTCGCCAGACCCCGGTGCGCGAGACGCGCCAGGTGCGTATCTTCGCCCCGACGCGTGATTCGTGTCAAAACGTTGCTATCGGACCGAGAAAGCGTTGCAGGCGCGTTGCACGAGGCGCCCCAAGGGTCCTATGGACGCGTGGGGGCCCGACACGCAGTGTGCGGAGCAGGTGCCGGTCATGGGGAACGGCGCACGACCTCCGCGACAGCCGACGCGCGTCACGGGGCCTCTCCGGCCCCCGTCGACCGCCTCGGCAGGTGCACGTCTTGGTTTCCGATACGCGCGGTCACATGGCGCCCGACGTGAACGCTGCGCCTGACCGCCTCGGCCGGTTCTTCCCGGCGCTGCTTGGACTGACCCTTCTTGCATCGATCCTCGAAGGGTCCGCGGCCGTGCTCCTCCACGTCCGGGCTCTCGGACAAGCCTCGATCTCGAGCGCCGTGTTCGCGATGGCGGTGCTCATCGTCGGGTACCAGCTGCGGGCGGGGCGGCCCCTGAGGGCCCGCATCGTCCTCGCGATCAGCCTGACGCTCTTTGGGGCCCTCGGCGGGTTGCTGATCCCGGGCGTCGGCCAGGGCGCGGCCCTCCTGCCCGTCGTCTCCTTCATCCTCGTACTGCCCCAGACGTCTCGACGCTGGCTCGTCATGGTCAGCGGGGTGACGATCGCATCGACCCTGCTCATCCTCGTGGTCGACGCCGCTGCTGGGCAACCAGCGTCGGGAGACGACGTGGTCGTGACGGTGTTCCAGGATGCGATCCTCGTGGGCGTCGTGATCCTCGTCCTCGTCGGTCTGGCCGACTTCGCGATGGAATCTCGGGACGCCCTCCTCGATCTGCGCGAATCAGCCAAGCGGCAGCTCCGCGTCGCGACCTCACGACTGTCGCTCGTCGCCGCCCTTCGGCTCGTACGGCGTCAGTCGACACCGGAGGCGACCGCGGACTCGATCGCGTCGGCCCTCGCCGACCTGCCGCTCGTGGATGTCGCGGTCGTCCTCGAGGCTACCGACCACGGCCTCTCGGTCCTCGCGGCTGCGGGAGACCCAAAGGATCCGATCCAGGTCGCTGACGTGGTGCCCGCCGACAGGGCCGAATATCTGCTCGATCGATCGCGCTCCGGCGCCTGGGCCGAGCTCTGGGCGGACCGCCCGGGGCCGGGACTCGGCGACGCCAGGATGACCGACCTCGGCATCGAGGGCCAGGCATTCGCCCCGATCATGGCGGACGACGAGATCGTCGGGTTGATCAGCATCGCGACGACGGATCGCGACCAGGCGGAGCATCTCGTGGCCGACGTGCCGTCGGTCAGCGAGGCGGCAGCCGTGGCAGGCAGGATCCTCGCGCCGATGATCGTCGCGCGGCAGGAACTCCGCACTGCCGAGGTCCGGATCGCCGCCGCGATCGAAGCCGCCGCGTTCCACATGGTCTTCCAGCCGATCGTGGACCTCACGACCGGAGTCACTGTCGGCTTCGAGGCCCTGACGCGGTTCGCGAGCGGTGACGCCCCGGACGAGGTGTTCGCGGATGCCGCGAAGGCCGGTCTGGGAGCGGACCTCGAGGCCGCCACGCTGACCGCCGCGATCCGCGACGCCGCGCGTCTGCCGGCCCACGCGTGGCTCGCGCTCAATATCTCCCCGACCTTCCTCGGCGAGTCCGCGAGGTTGATGTCGATCCTGGCGCAGCGAACGCGCGCGATCACCCTCGAGATCACCGAGCACGAGGTCATCCACTCCTACGCCGCGATCCACGCCGCGATGGCGGCGCTCGGTCCCGATGTTCGGCTGGCAGTCGACGACGCCGGCGCCGGCGTTGCCAATTTCCAGCATCTCGTCGAGCTCCGGCCGGCCCTGGTCAAGATCGACCGCGGTCTGATCAGCGGCGTCAATGCCAATGTCTCGCGACAGGCGGTCGTCGTTGGTCTCGTCCACTTCGGTGCGGCGTCCGGGGCATTCATCCTGGCCGAAGGGATCGAGACCCAAGCCGAGCAGGAGACGGTCCAACGCCTCGGTGTCACGCTCGGACAGGGATACCATCTCGGACGCCCCGCGCCCGCCGAGACGTGGCTTCAGCTCCCATTCCTGCCGCCGGTCGTCGAACCGACGAACGTCATTCCGCTCCGCAAGCGGGCATAAGCGCGGCGGCCCAGGGACGACGGAACGTCAACTGCGTCAGACGGCGTCAGGCCCCCGGGCAGTTCGTCTGCCGGAGGCCTGATTACGTTCGCAAAATGGTCGGGGCGGCCGGATTTGAACCGACGACCACCAGTCCCCCAGACTGGTGCGCTACCAGACTGCGCCACGCCCCGACGCGGCGCCAAGGGTAGCAGAGGCGGCAGGCGGCGCCGCGAACGGCCAACCGGGGCACGAACCCCGGCCCTATTCCCCCGCCGCGGTCGCCTCGATCCGCTCCATCCAGCGCCGATAGTCGGCGAGCTCGTCCTTGGACTCACGGGCGAGCAGGTCGATCAGGCAGCGCTGAACGCTCTTGCCCTCGAACAGCGCGTTGTGGACCTCCTGGGCGATCGGCATCTCGACGTCGAGCCGCCGAGCGAGCTCCAGGGCGGCGTCGACCGTATACGCGCCCTCTGCTACGCCGGGCAGCGACGCCTCGATGTCCGCCCACTTCCGGCCGCGCGCCAGCTCCTCGCCGAGGCGGTGGTTGCGCGACAGCCGCGAGCCGCAGGTCGCCACGACGTCACCGATCCCTGCCAGCCCGGCAAACGTCAGCGGATTCGCGCCCGCGGCAATCCCGAGGCGCGTCATCTCCGCCAGGCCCCGCGTCATGAGCCCGGCCTTTCCGTTGTCTCCGAATCCCAGCCCGTCCGCCGCGCCCGCCGCGATGGCGACGATGTTCTTCAGCGCGCCGCACAGCTCGACCCCGAGGATGTCCGAGTTCACGTACAGCCGAAACTCGCGCCGCCCGACGCGCTCGACGACACGATCGGCGAGGGCCGCATCGTCCGCGGCGACGACGGCCGAGGCCGGCAGGCCGCGCGCGATCTCGATGGCGAGATTCGGCCCGGAGAGTGCCGCGATCCGCGACGACGCGATGGCACCTGCGTCGGCGACGACCTCGGACATTCGCAACAGCGATCCGGGCTCGAGGCCCTTGACGACCGAGACGACGTCCGCGGTCGCGGCGAGATGTCCCCGAAGCGACGCCGCGGTCGAGCGGAGATGCGCCGATGGCACGGCGAAGACGACGAGCTCCGTCGCCGCAGCCACGGCTTCGGTGTCGGCAGTCGGGACGATCGCGTCCGGCAGGTCGATGCCGGGCAGTCGCCGCTCGTTCCGCCGCGACGCCGCGATGCTCTCCGCGGTCACCGCCGAGTGGCAGAGGAGCGTCACCGGCTCCTGCCGTGCGAGCATCGCCGCCAGCGTCGTGCCCCACGCCCCGGCACCGACCACGGCGACGCGCGGTGCGGGCGGCGACGTCATTTCGGTCGCGAGGTC
>DASWSI010000272.1:0-2146 GCA_036402715.1 Candidatus Limnocylindrales bacterium | reverse complement strand
CTCGTGGATCGGCTGGCCCGTCGCCTTCCCGACGATGTCCCAGCAGGCCGTCTCGATCGCCGCGATCGCGGCCATGTGGATCTGGCCGCCGTCCGAGTAGACGTCGCGGATTCCGCGCTGGAGGAGCGCCTCGACGTGGTGCGGGTCGAGGCCGATGTAGACGTCGCGCAGCTCGTGGATCGCCGTCTCGACCGTCTGCGAGAACGCGTTGAGCGTTCCCTCGCCGGTGCCGTGGACCCCCTCGTCCGTGTCGACGCGGACGAAGAGCCAGTTCTTCCAGACGTTGCCGACGAGGTACGTCGTGACCTCGGTGATCTTCATCCGCGCGCCTCGGCGACGGCCGCGACGATCCTTCGGCCGCGCTCCGTGACGCCGGCCCGGCCGGCATCGCCGATCAGCCAGCCACCGACACCGAGCGCGACGGCGCCCGCCTCGATGAACCCACGAGCGTTGTCGGCCGAGATGCCGCCGGTCGCGATGATCGGAATCCCGGGCAGCGGACCGTGAAGCTCGCGAATCGCCGCGGGACCCGCCACGGACGCCGGGAACAGCTTCACCGCGGTCGCCCCGGCGCGCCACGCCGCGAGGATCTCCGTCGGGGAGAGGGCGCCGGGGAAGACGGGAATCCCCTGGTCGACGGCCCACCTGATCAGCTCCGGATCCGTGTGCGGCATGACGAGGAATCGTGCCCCGGCATCGAGCGCATGACGACCCGCATCGATCGAGAGCACCGTGCCCGCGCCGACGAGGAGCTCGGACCGGTCGAACCTCGCCGCGACGGCCTCGATCCCGTGGAGCGCGCGATCGATCGGCTCATTGAGCGTCAGCTCGAACGCATGAATGCCGGCGTCGAGGAGTGCCGCCGCGAGCGGCTCGACCGTCTCCGCCTCGACGCTCCGCGCGATCGCGACGATGCCGCTGCCGGTGACGAGCGCGGGAATGGGCGCTCGGCGAGTCGTCGCGGCAGGCTGCACGCGACGATCCTAGCCGCGCGGCGCGCCTTCGGAACGCCGCAGCTCGACGACCGGGATCGTCCGCCCTGCCTTCCTCTCGTGCTCGGCGAAGAACGGGTAGGTCGTCTTGATCGTCGTCCACGTTCGCTCGCGGTCCTCGCCCTCGAGCGGCACCGCGGTCGCGTCGAACGTCTCGTCGCCGACCTCGACCGTGACTGGCGGATTGGCAACGAGATTCGTGTACCAGCTCGGTTCCGTCGGGGCGCCGGAGTTCGACGCGATCACGAAGATCCGGTCGCCCTCGCGGTGGAACATCATCGGCGTCGTCCGGCGAGCACCGGTTCGCCATCCCGTCGTCGTCAGCAGGACGAGACGCTCGCGATGCATCCCCTGGATCTCGCCGCCGGCGCGGAACTGCTCGATGACGCGCTTGTTCGTCTCTTTCAGATCCATCTGCGTCTCCTATCGGTCAGCCGGGAGCGGCCGGCAGCGCAACGACGAACCGGCTGCCACCGAAGCCGTTCGCCTCGAGCCAGACGCGCCCGCCCATCGCATCCATCAACCGCCGCGCGGCGAAGAGCCCGATCCCGGAGCCGCGGCCGCGGCCCTCGATCCGGACGAACGGCTCGAACACCGATTCCCAGTCCGAGATCGGAATGCCCGGGCCGTCATCGGTGATGTAGAGGCGGATCTCCGCGCCCTCGCGCCATGCGCCCAGGCTGACGCCGTCCGCCGGTGGCGCGTACTTCGCCTCGTTCTCGAGGAGCTGCTCGAGCACCTGCCGAAAGCGCGAGTCGTCGCCGCGGGCAACGAGCGCCTCCGCCGGCGGTGACCAGCGGATGGGGTGCGGCCGGAGCAGCAGCCGAAGCGTCTCGACGGTCTCGGACGCCGCCTTGACGGCATCGAACGGCTCGCGGGCGAGGCCCGTCAAACCTTCCCCGCGGACGGAGGCGAGGATCGAGTCCACGAGACGGTCGAGGCGCGACAGCTGGTCGATCGAACGCTCGCGCCAGCTCGCCGCGTCGCCACCGGGCGCGCCCTTCGCGACACCTGCCTCGGCGGCCTCGGCGAGGAGATCGACGTAGACGCGGACGACGGACAAGGGCGTCCGCAGCTCGTGCGTGACGACGCTCAGCAGCTCCGCGCGGGCGGCGTCGAGCGCGGTGAGCGACGCGAGGCGGCCCTCGACCTCC
>DASWSI010000271.1:0-5533 GCA_036402715.1 Candidatus Limnocylindrales bacterium | reverse complement strand
GTCGTCCGGATGACCGGCACGACACCGACCGCGGACCTCCTCGGCCGCATCAAGCGCGGTGAGATCGGTGGAGTGATCCTGTTCGGGTCGAACGTCACGACGAAGACGGCGCTCATCGCGCTGACCGGCAAGCTGCGGGCGGCCGCGGCGGCCGGCGGCCAGCCGCACTTCCTCATCGCCGTCGACCAGGAAGGCGGCTCGGTGCAGCGGATCCCGTGGGCGCCGCCCACGATGTCGGCGCCGCAGATGGGCGCGAACGGCAGCACGACGACCGCACGATCGCAGGGCGCAAGCACCGGGTCAGCGCTTCGCGGCCTCGGCATCAACGTCGACTTCGCTCCGGTCGCCGACGTTCCGGCGTCGACCACGTCGTTCATGTACCAGCAGGGCCGAACCTGGTCGTTCAGCGCGACGAAGACCGCGGCGCTCTCCGATGCGTTCGCGAGCGGGCTCGAGTCAGGCCACGTCGTGCCGTCGATGAAGCACTTCCCGGGGATCGGCTACGCGGCGCTCAACACCGACAGCTACAACGTCCACATCAACGTGTCGGCGTCCGCGCTCGCCCCGGGCCTGCTCCCCTACCGAACCGCAATCTCGCACAACATCCCGCTGATCATGCTGTCGAACGCCACCTATGGCGCGTACGACGGCCACCACGCGGCCGGGTGGGCACCGGCGATCCAGACGCTGCTCCGGACGACGCTGGGATTCAAGGGCGTCACGATCACGGACTCGCTGACCGGCATCGCCGGCGCGCTCGGCGTCAGCCAGAACACGCTCGCGTTCGTCTCGGCGAAGGCCGGCACGGACATGCTCCTGCTCACCGGTTCAGAGGCATCGACGAAGACGGTGTTCTCGTCACTCCTCGCGAGCGCGACGGCCGGCTCGATCTCCCGGGCGACGCTCCTCGCCTCGTACAACCGCATCCTCGCGATGAAGGCCCGGCTCTAGCGCCGCTGCAGCAGGTCGACCCGCTGGGCGGGGCTGACGAACTCGCGGGGCCGGGGCTCCGGGTACTGGCACTGCGGGGTGTGGCTCCGCTCCCGAGGATCGGGGCGATCGCTGCAGGTGGTGATTACGAACCGGTACGGCGGGGTTGGCACGGGGTGGCTGTGCTTGTCGAGGACCGGGAGACTCGGCGCAGGGTTCGCGATCGACCACCCCGCACCGAACACAAGCACCGCCAGCACGAGCACGCTGAGGACCCGGAGTCGCATCGTTCGACGCTAGTCCCCACGCCGCCCGTCCCACCACGGTCCGATGGTCCGGTGCGGACGCGCCTCAGACCGACGAAACGGGGGTTCGCCCTCGCGCGGACCCCGGTCTCTTGTTGTCAGACCTCGTCCGCGTAATCCCAGGCTCGGAGGCTGCCGGGCTCGATCCGGATGACGAGCCCCTCGCTCATCTGGCCGAGCATCCGCTGGGCCGCCTCCTCGCCCATGTAGCGGCGGGCCGTCCGCTCGAGGACACCGCGGAACCCATCCGGCGAGACCTTCGCCTGCGTGCGGATCTCCAGGCCCTTGTATGGCCACTCGGAGTTCGCGACGACGATGCTCACCCGCGGGTCGCGCCGAATCTGCGCGATCTTGCCCTTGTCACCTGGCTCCGCCCAGACGTTGATCCCACCGTCGTGCCACTCGAACCACACGGGCGACAGCAGGATCGTGTCGTCGGGACGGCGCGTCGCGAGCACGGCGATGATCGGCATCTCGAGAAGGTCGCGGACGTCGTCCGACGTCAGGTTGCGGCGCACTGCAGCTCCTATTGAGGTTGTGACGCGGCAGCGCGAATGGCGGCGGCGAGCGCTTCCGCCTCGGCGTCGTACCTGGCCGGCTCGAGCTCCTCCGTCTCGGCCGACGCGAACGCCGGCGGGCGTTCGGGATCGGGGTCATCGAGGTATCGCGGCACGACGTGCGTGTGAAGGTGCGGAACGGCGTTGCCGAGAACCTGGAGATTGAGCTTGGCTGGCGCGTATCGGCGCTCGATTCCCCGGCCGACGCGAAGGACCTCGAGCCAGTAGCCCGCAGCTTCCTCGTCGGTCAGCTCCGTCGGCTCGGAGACATGCCGGCCGCGCCAGACGACGAACGTGTAGCCGAGGGGCCGAGCCGTCCGTTTCAGATAGGCGTCGGCATACCGGCCGGCCCACACCCGGCGTGTCCCGTACTCGTTGACCTCAGGCCGTCCCTCGGCGCACATCGGACAGCCCGCCCCGGTCTTGCGGGTCTCCCAATCGGCGGGCCAGGTGCGGGAGCGCTCGAGTCCGGTCGACATGCGATCGACGGAAGACTAGCCGCCCCGCCGCGTCATTGCCGCCGCGCCGGCCTCCCCGAGGCGCATGCTTGCGGCAGACGCGCCGCGACCGGGCGCCGAGTTGAGGTGGACGTGAAGACCCAGCCGAGCAACGCCACCGAATGCGCCCGCTGCGGCGACGACATCGGACCGGGCAGCGCGCTGTATTCGGACCGCGTCCAGGCGCCCGACGGCCGACTGCTCTGCCACGAGTGCGCGCTGCGGGAGCAGGGCCGCATCGCGCCGGAGACGACGCCGGACGTCCCGATCACGATGCCGAACACGAACCTGCCGCAGTCGCACTGACCGCAGCTCAGAGCCGGTAGACGCGCTCGGAGTTGCGCCACAGGATCATCCCGGCCCATTCGAGCGCCGTCTTCCGGTCGATCATGTCGTCCGCGATGTGCTCGTCCAGGACGCGCCCCAGCGCGCGGCGGCCGAGCCGGGCCGCGAGCCAGTAGAGCTCCGGGATCAGCGACGCATCGGTCGAGAAGAGGATCTTGCTCGCCGGCGCGAGCCCGATCAGCTCCCGGACGATCTGCGTCCCCTCGCCTGCCGCGAACAGCGGCGCCTCGCCCATGTCCGCGTAGACATTCGGGAACATCGCCGCGAGGTACGCCATCGACCGGACATACGGATAGCCGGTGTGCAGCAGCACGATCGGCGCGGCGCGGAACCGGTCGGAGAAGATGAGGCGCAGCGCCGCCGGGTCGACCTTCGTGAGGTCGAGGTCCGGGTCGCCGAGCCCGGTGTGGAACTGAATCGGGACCTCCTGACGGGCCGCTTCCTCGACCGCGAGCACGATCAGGAAGTCGAGGAGCGCCTTCGACTCGATTCGAACCTTCCCGTCGCGGCGCGCGGTCTCGCGCAGGGGCTGGAACGCAGCCGCGGCATCGCGTCGCTCGACGGCCTCGATCTGCAGCCCGGTTCGGTAGGCGATGACGGACTTCATCCCCACGTACCCGGACCAGCGCAGGTCCGAGATCGCCTTGGCGTACGCGTCGAGAAAGTCGTCGAAGCCGTCCGACTCGGCGATCAGCCGCTCGATCAGCGGCTCGAGTCGCAGGATCTCGCGCACGCCGCAGGGCACGAGCGCCTTCAGCTCCTCGATCGAATACGTCGTCGCGGCGCCGTAGCCCGAGTCGATGAGCCACGTCTTGAATTTGCCGCGCTCGACGACGTCGCGAGCGAGCTGCTCGACGCCGCGTTCAGCGCGCGCGGCGTGGACCGCGTCCGGCGTTGCCTTGCAGCCCAGGAACGACGCCAGCTCGCGGATGGCGTAGGTGTAGAGCAGCGAATGCTGGACGTCGTCGCGGAACACCTCGGCGAAGTAGGTCTCGCTCAGGTGACTGCGAAACGCCTCGTCGTCCGCCGGCTGCTCGCGGAGCAGCGAGTGGCAATGGTTGTCGACGATCGGGATTTCGTCGAGATCGATCGGGGCACGGGACGGCATCGGTGGCCTGCGTCAGTACTTGAAGAAGTGGTTCTTCAGCTCGAACGCCTCGTCCTGCGCGGCGTATGCCTCGGCCTCCGCCCGGCGAACGAGGAGGTACTCCTTCGCGAGCGGCTCCCCCATCGCGGCGACGAGGACCTTGTCGCGCTCGAGAAGGTCGAGGGCCTCCTTCGGCGTCTTCGGGAAACGGCGGATCCCGCGCTTCTTCAGCTGGGCGGCGCTGAGATTGCCGGGATCCTCGTTCACCGGCTCGCCCGGGTCGAGCTTCCGTTCGATGCCGTCGAGCGCCGCGGCCATCACGCCACCGAGCGCGATGTACGGGTTCGCGCTCGCGTCACTCGCCTTGAGCTCGAGGTTCGCGGAGCCCTGGTCGTCGTCCCAGTAGCGCGACGGCACGCGGACTGCGGCCTCCCGGTTCTCGATGCCCCAAGCGGTGAAGGCGGAGCTCCAGTAGTGCGGCTGCAGGCGGCGGAACGAGTTCGCGCTCGGGGTCGTGAGGGCGAGCAGGCCGGGGAGGTGTTCGAGGACGCCGGCGATCGCCGAGCGTGCGATCGGGCTGAGACCGTTCGGGTCCTTCGCGTCCGTCAATCGGTTGATCTTGTGGTTCTGGTCCCAGATGCTCCAGTGGAGGTGGGCGCCGCTGCCGGCCTGGTCCGCGAAGGGCTTCGGCGCCAGGGACGCGACGAGGCCGTGCCGCGCGGCGACGCCACGGACGGTCTGCCGATACATGATCTGGTTGTCCGCGGCGCGGAGCGCCGGGCCGTGGCGGATGGAGAGCTCCTGCTGGCCGTGACCGAGCTCCGGGTGCGACAGCTCGACGCGGAGCCCCTGCGCCGTCAACGCGGCGACGATGTCCTGGATGACGTCCTCCGTCGAGTCCATCCCGATCGCGCTGAAGCAGAGGCTCTCGTCGACCGGCTCGTAGCCCGCGTCCGTCTTCCGCGCGAGGTAGAACTCGTTCTCGAACGCGGCATCGAACTGGAACCCGCGCTCGGCGGCGGCCGCGACCATCCGGGCGAGGAACGACCGCGGGTCCAGCTCCCAGGGGCTGTGGTCGAGCTGGATCATGCTCGCCATCATCTGGGCGCTCCGCGGCGCGTACGGGAGGATCGCGAAGGTCTCCGGATCCGGGACGAGGCGGATCTCGCCGACCGGACCGTACGTCGCGCCCGGGGCCAGGAAATCGAGGCTCGCGAACGACTGCATCCCCTTGACGAGCCCGATCCCGCTCTCCATCCGGCGTCGGAGGGAGCTCACGTGGGTCGACTTGCCGCGGACGACGCCGCCGTTGTCGCAATAGAGGAACCGAACGAGCTGCACGCCCTGCTTCTCGCAGGCCTGGACGATCTGGTCGGGTGTCATCGATGGGCCTCGACGTTGAAGGGTCGGAATCGATGGACCGCCGGTCCGCAACCTCCGTCGCGGACCGGCGGCCGAAGAGGCGCTTCGACTACGGCGCGGGGACCTTCTCCGGAACGACCTCAGCGCCGAGGGTGAACTTCCCGCCCGTGACCGCGATGACGGTCACGCCCTTCTGGGGTACGTGCGAGTCCGCGCTGAAGGTCACGGAGCCGGTGATGCCCTGGAATCCCTTCGTCTCCTCCAGTGCCTTCTTGACGGCGGCCGAGTCCGTGCCATTGGCACGCTTGATCGCGTCGGCGAGGAGATAGACCGTGTCGTAGCCGAGGGCCGCGAAGGCGTTCTCGGGGTCGTGGCCGTATTCCTTGTTGTACGCGGCGATGAACTTCTTGATCGGATCCGTGCCGCCGGTCGCGTCCATCAGCGCGTGGG
>DASWSI010000270.1:0-2644 GCA_036402715.1 Candidatus Limnocylindrales bacterium | reverse complement strand
CCTCCGCGTCGCAGCCGAGGAAGGCGTTCGCTACACGATCCTCGCGCCGTGGCAGTCCGTCGATGCAGGTCTCGAGACGAGGCGGCCGTATCGCATCGAGCTCGGGGGCGGCCGGAGCATCATCGTCGCGTTCTACGACGCGGCGCTGTCCGCGGCCGCATCGTTCGAGCCGGCGGCCACCGCGGATGCGGACAGATTCGCGCGCGAGCGCGTCGTCACTCGCCTCGCGGGCACACCGTTCCCCGACGGCGAGCCCGGCCTCGTGCTGATTGCCACGGACGGCGAGCTGTACGGCCATCACCAGGCGTTCCGCGACCTGTTCCTCCAGCGACTCGTCGCACCGGCAACGACCGCCGCCGATCGGGGCTTCGACGTCGTCAACCTGGCCGAGACGCTCCTCGAGCCACGCGCGCTGCCGATGCGGACGACGCGAATCGCCGAGCGGACGTCATGGAGCTGCCACCACGGCGTTGCGCGCTGGTCGGCCGAATGCCCGGACGCGGCAGATGGCCGGTGGAAGGGACCGCTCCGGGCGGCGCTCGATCGCCTCGCCGGCGCGATCGATGCCGTGACGGCGTCGGCGTTCGCGGCGCTGCCCGGGACGCCGGACCCGAACGCGGCTCGCGACGCGTACGTCGATGTCGTCATCGGTGCGCGAGCGCGCGAGGAGTTCGCAACTGACTGGCTCGGCGAGGCCGCCGCCACGCACGACTGCCGGCGGTTCCTCGACTTGCTCGAGGCGCAGCGCTGGCGGCTCGCGATGTTCGCGTCCGATGGCTGGTTCTGGGACGACCCGATCCGCCCGGAGACGAAGCAGAACCTTCGGTGCGCCGCGCGGGCGGTGCGCCTCGTCGACGGGATCCTCGGGACCCGACTCGAGCCGCGGCTGGTCGCGGACCTGGGCCTGTTCGTCTCCCCCGGCCAGGGCCTGGACGGCGCCGCGATCTACCGGGCGGCGCTGAGCGAGGTCGGCCAGCCCGGGCCGGCGGCGTGAGTGTCCGCGGCGGGCACGGCCACGAACCGGATTTCCGGGCCGGGAATCCGTCAGCCCGCGGCCTGCGCAACCACGGGCTGACGAGAGAGCACCGCCAGAGGCGGCGCGAGAAAATCAGGAGGTCAGCGGGAGATGATGCCGGTCGGCCGGAACGGCTCCCGCGGATCGATGAAGCTCTCCCGCGACTCGGCGCCGAAGACGACCGCGACGATGTCGAACAGCACGAACGCGAGAAGCAGCATCACGATGAACGCCAGCCCTTCCATTTGGGCACCCGCCTTGTTTGATACAGTGTACTAGGCCAAATCCGACACTACTTGGACTACCCGGCTATGTCAAGTACCAGTCCCGACCAGCCATTCGTTCAAGGCTCCGGCAGCGCGCTCGACGTCGAGCGTGATTCGGACGTCCCGATCTCAACCCAGATCTACTGGCAGCTCACGTACCAGATCGACTCCGGTCGCCTGCTGCCCGGCTCCCGACTTCCTCCCGTGAGGGAGCTGGGTGCCGCCCTCCGAGTGAACCCCAACACGATCCGGGCGGTCTATCGGCGCCTGGCCGATGCCGGCTACGTCACGAGTCGACACGGCGCCGGGACAATCGTCGCGGACCGGCCCCCGAACCGGCGCGGCGCCGAGGCGCTCGCCGGGATCGTCGCGGAGCTGCTTCGCCGCGGCGCGGGCGCGGGATTCACGGCGGACGAGGTGGCGGCAGCGACGTTCGCGGCCGCGACGGAGCGGAAGCGCCCGGGTCCGGTCGTCCGCGTCCTCTTCGCGGAGTGCACGAACGCGGACGCGGGCTATGACGCCGAGCGGCTGAATCACGCGTTCCGCGGCTCGATCGAGGTCGAGGGGACCCTTCTCGACGACGTCCCCGATCGAATGGACCGGTTCCACTACGACCTGGTCGCCACGACGACGTTCCATGCGGACGAGGCGCAGGCACTTGTCCACGGCCGCGCGCCGGTCGTCGCGATGCTGGTCGGGCCGGGCTACGTCGAGCTCGTCCATGAGATCGCAGGATTGCCGGCGGGATCGCGGGTGGGGCTCGTGTGCGCGTCCTCGCGCGGGACGGACAACATCGCCGAGACGCTCGCCCTGTCGGGGTCGAAGGGCGTCGACATCGTGTCCGCGACGATCGAGGCGACGGAGGACCTGGCGATCGTGGACAGGACCGCGGACATCATCCTCATGTCGCGCGAGGCGCTCGCGGCGGGGCTCGATGCGACGTTCTCGCGTCCCGAGCGGATCCGGCCGTGGACGTACGAGTTCGACCCGGCGGGCCTCGAGCTGCTTCGGCGGGCGATCGATCATGCGCACGCCACGCGGAAGGCGGCGCTCGCGCACGCGTGACATCCTTCCCGCCATGCGGGAGCTGCACGTGTCTCGGGCGGCGCGGGAGCGATACGAACTTTCCGGCGCACTGTTCGGTCTGCGCGGTGCTGTCATCGTGGCGGACGTCGCCGGCGCTCGCCGACTCGCTGCGCGGATGAACGAGGCCCGCGCTGCGGGAACGGCGCCTGGGACGCCGACGATCACCGGCGGCGAGCTCTACGCCCTCGGGATTCTTCACGAGATCTCGCACCGCCTCGTGGGCCACTACGAAGAGGCCGTCCGCGCCGGCGCCATCGCGGCTGCCGCTCGTGACCTC
>DASWSI010000269.1:0-2990 GCA_036402715.1 Candidatus Limnocylindrales bacterium | reverse complement strand
CGCGGGTCATGACGGTCCGCGGCTGGGGCAGGTCGATGTCCACGATCTTCGCGACGCGGCCGGGCCGCGGCGACATGACGACGACGCGCGTCGAGAGAAACACGGCCTCCGGGATGCTGTGGGTGACGAAGACGATCGTCGTCCCGGTTCGGCGCCAGATCTTCATCAGCTCGAGATTCATCCGCTCGCGGGTCATCTCGTCGAGCGCACCGAACGGCTCGTCCATGAGCAGGAGCTTCGGGTCGAACGCGAGGGCGCGGGCGATCGCGACGCGCTGCTGCATCCCGCCGGACAGCTGCCAGGGATGCTTGCCGCCGAATCCCTCGAGCTCGACGAGCCGCAGGAGATCCGCGGACCGCCGGGTCCGCTCCTCGCGCCCGAAGCCCATGATCTCGAGCGGCAGCTCGATGTTCCGGCTGACCGTCCGCCAGTCCATCAGGACGGGCGCCTGGAAGACCATCCCGTAGTCGCGGTCGAGCCGCGCCTGCCGCGCCGGCTTGCCGTTGACGCGGATGTCGCCTTCGGACGGCGCCGTGAGGTCGCCGATGACCCTTAGCAGCGTCGACTTCCCGCAGCCCGACGGACCGATGAGGGAGACGAACTCGCCGGCGTCGATCGTGAGGTCGATCCCCTCGAGCGCGGTCACCGCCGCGTCTCCCGCGCCGAAGACCTTCCCGACGCCGGCGGCCTCGACGACCGGGCCACCGGCTGGCACCGCGACCGTCGTCGCGCGCTGCTGATCCGTCATCTCGTTCGACCCGCCCTCACGCTCGACTCCGTCTCAGGCATGTGCCGCCGGCCGGTACCGCGCCCGCGTCAGCCGCTCCTCCGCCAGACGGACGATACCCACGAAGAACAGACCCACGAGCGTGCACATGACGATCGTGGCCCACAGCCGCTCCGGCGCGGTGACGTAGTACTGGTTGTAGTTGACGATGGCACTGCCGAGGCCGGACGCGACGCCCGCCGGCAGCTCCCCGATGATCGCCCCGATCACGGACGCCGCCGCGGCGACACGCAGCGCCGAGAAGAGGTACGGCACGGACGTCGGCAGCCGAAGCCGCCAGAGGATCTCGCGCCGCGAAGCGGCGTACGAGCGGAAGAGCTCGAGAGCCCGCGGATCGGCGGCCCGCAGGCCGCGAAGCGATGCGATCGTCACGGGGAAGAAGGTCAGGTACGCCGACACGATCGCCACGGAGACCCAGTCCGCCTTGATCGCGACGACGACGATCGGGGAGATGGCGAGGATCGGCACGGTCTGCGACGCCACGACGTACGGGACCAGCGCTCGCTCGGCGAGCCGCGAGTGGACGAACAGGATCCCGAGCGCCAGGCCGAGCGCGGCTCCCAGCACGAACCCGGTGACGGCCTCGCGGAACGTGAACGCCGCCTGGCCGAGCAGGACGAGGCCGAGCGGCGGGCCGTTGCGCTGCGCCGGATCGACGAACGCGCGGACGATGTCCCAGACGTGCGGCAGCGACAGGTCGTCCGCGATCCGCCAGTGCGTCGGTGGCGTGTGCTCGTAATCGAAGCGGATGCCGAGCACGGTCCCGTGCAGCCGCCACGGGTCGCCGCCCAGCCACTTCGCGCCCTCCCAGAGCACGACGACCGCGACGAGGACCGCGAGAAATCCGAGCGCTCGCCGCCGGCGCGAGATGCCGGCCGTGACGTCCGTTGCGCCCCTGCTCCGGCCGGCAGCCAGGCGGAGGGCCGTGGCCATCTACGCTCCGCGGACTGCCCGGTCGGAGATCTCGAGCGCCTTGTCGATGACGTCGAACCCTTCCGCGAGCTGCTCCTCGTTGATGCAGAGCGGCGGGTTCGTGTGGATCGAGTTGTTGGCGATCATCGTGTAGACGCCGTTGTCGCGAAGGTGCTTCGCGACCGCCTTCATCTCGTCCGACGTGCCGTTGAACGGCGTCAGCGGGGTGAACGGATCACGGCTCCGGACGAGGTCGATGATCCCGAACAGGCCGAGATTGCGATACGCGCCCACGGACGGGTGCCGCTCGTAGAGTCGCTCGTGGTGCGACCGCATGACGGCGTCGAGGCGCGCGGCATTCTGGATGAGGCCGTCCTCCTCGTACACGCCGATGGTCGCGAGCGCGGCCGCGCAGCTGACTGCGTGGCTGCTGTATGTCAGGCCGCCGTAGTACATCTGCGTCTCGAACTTGTCCGCGATCTTCTTTCGCATCGCGACCGCGCCGAGCGGCAGGTACGAGCTCGTCAGGCCCTTCGCCATCGTCATCAGATCCGGGACCGTGTCCCAGTGGTCGACGGCGAACCAGCGCCCGGTCCGACCGAAGCCCGCCATGACCTCGTCCGCGACCATGAGGATGTCGTACTTGTCGCAGAGGGCGCGGACACCCTGGATGTAGCCATCCGGCGGGATGAGGATCCCGTTCGTCCCGACGATCGTCTCGAGGAAGATCGCCGCGATCGTCTGCGGGCCCTCGTAGCGGATCACGTCCTCGAGGCCGCGGAGTGACTCCTCGGCGGGACGCGGCTCCTTCTCGCCCCAGCGATGCGTATCTGGATAGCGGACGACGCCGACGAGGCCGGGCTCGTTCGCCCAGCGGCGCGGGTCGCCGGTGAGCGTCATCGCGCCCATCGTCGCCCCGTGGTAGGAGCGGTACCGGGCGAGGACCTTGTAGCGGCCGGTGTAGTGGCGCGCGAACTTGATCGCGTTCTCGATCGCCTCCGCCCCGCCGAGGGTGAAGAAGACCTTGTCGAGGTCGCCCGGCAGGATCTCGGCGAGCTTCGCGCCGAGCCGGGCGCGGGGCTCGGTCACGAACGCGGGTTGAACGTACTGGAGCTTCGTCGCCTGCTCGGTGATGGCGTCGATCACCCGACGATCGCCGTGGCCGATGTTGACCGACATCAGCTGGCTGTTGAAGTCGAGGATCCGGCGGCCTTCCGGGGTGTAGAGGTAGACGCCCTCGGCGTGGTCGATCGCGATCGGGTCGACGGCGCCCTGGACGGACCACGAGAAG
>DASWSI010000268.1:0-3632 GCA_036402715.1 Candidatus Limnocylindrales bacterium | reverse complement strand
TCTCGCGACCTCGCGACCTCGAAGGCGGTCGAGATCGCGTCTGGCACGAACCGGCGCCTCCAAGCGAATTCCGCAGTCCCGCCGATCGTCCGCGTCGATGGCGATCGCATCGCGTACACCGAGGAGGACGCGACCACGGCGCGACCGTTCGGTTGGAAGATCGTGGTCCGTTCGCTGGCGAGCGGCCGCGTCGAACGCACGTACCTGACCGCGCAATCGGTGTACGCGATGGCGCTTTCGGGCTCGGACGTCCTCTACACCGAGGGCCTGGTCGATCAGGGGGTGGGATTCATGTACCGGACGCGTCTCATGCTCGCGACGCCCAATGAGCCCGCCGGCGCGTGGATCGCAGACGATGCGTTCGAGGTTGCGTTTCGAGGGTCACGGTTTGCGTGGGATGCTGATCCAGGCTCGAGCCAGGGCCAGCTCGGCATGGCCCAGCACCCACAAGTGATGACTGCGACCGTCGACTCGCGGACCCCCGTCCCGGCGAGCTATCCCGCAGCCGGAAAGATCCAAGGATCCGTGTGGCCGACGACCGGCGACGACCTCGTCGCCTGGTCGGACGACGAAGGGACAGATCCCACCACGACTGGCAACCGCCTCGGCGTGTGGGCGCCAGGACGGGGAGCATTTGCACTCGAGCCGGCCCACGCCATCGCGCCGATCCTGGGTGGCGATGGCTGGCTCACGTGGTACGACGATTCCGCGCCGGGGATCGCCGCCGTCATCCACGGGGTCCAGGTGTCGACGCTCGCCGCCGCGCGCTGACTGGTGTACTACCCCGACACCGCGTTGACCTCCCGGAGCACGCTGGGCTAGACTAATCCCGACGAAATCACTCGGGATTGAGGACCTTCCGCTGACCCAGCCGATCGCTCCAGCCGCGCCCCGTCCAAGCTTTCACGGTTCGGGTGCCGTCGCGTTCTCGACCAAGGGGGAGTACGGCGTCCGGCTGATGGTCCAGCTCGGCCGCCATTTCGGTTCCGGTCCGGCCAGTCTCGCCGAGATCGCGACGGAGGAGGACCTCCCCCGGGCGTACCTCGAGCAGCTGGTGATGAGCCTTCGCGACGCGAATCTCGTCGTCTCGACCCGTGGCGCCCATGGTGGCTACGAGCTCGCCCGCCCGCCGGAGTCCATTCGGATGAGCGAGGTCCTTCGCGCCCTCGAGGGGCCACTCGCGCCGATGATCTGCGCGAGCGACGATCCCGAGCACGAGAACAGTTGCGACCGGAGCGCCCGCTGCACGGTCAACGTCCTCTGGGTCCGCGTTCGCGACGCGATCGCCGGCGCGCTCGACGGGATGTCGCTCGCCGACCTCGTTCCACAGCGAATCGTCCACATCGACGGGCCGATCGAGCCCGCCGCCACCCTCAACGGAGCATTGTCGAACTCGTGACTGACATCGCAACCAACGGCACCGGCGGCGCCGCCGGGGGCCAGCAGGACCAGCAGCTCGTCATCCGCGGCCTCCGCGTCGCCCCGATCGCCAACCCGACCCACGAGATCCTCAAGGGGATCGACCTGGAGGTCGGGCGTGGCGAGGTCCACGCGATCATGGGCCCGAACGGCTCCGGCAAGACGACCCTCGCCTACGCGCTCCTCGGCCATCCGGCCTACGTCGTCACCGGTGGCGAGGTCCACTGGAAGGGCCGCGACATCCTGAAGCTGTCGCCGGACAAGCGGGCGCGCCTCGGGCTCTTCCTCGCCTTCCAGTACCCCACCGCGATCCCGGGCCTCAGCGTCGCATCGTTCATTCGGAGCGCACTCAACGCCCGGCTCCAGGGCGTCGACAAGACGCCGGACGTCGACCCGACGGATCCGATGAAGGGCGGCATCTCCATGCGGGACTTCCGCAACAGGATGCGCGAGAAGATGGCGCTGCTCCGGATGGACGAGTCGTTCGCCGCCCGGTACGTCAACGAGGGGTTCAGCGGCGGCGAGAAGAAGCGCCTCGAGATGCTCCAGATGGCGGTCCTCGAGCCGGAGATGGCGATCCTCGACGAGACCGATTCGGGGCTCGACATCGATGCCCTCCGGATCGTTGCCGAAGGCGTCAACGCGATGCTCAACCCGAACCTGGGCGTCCTGCTCATCACCCACTACCAGCGGCTGCTCAACTACATCACCCCGGACGTCGTCCACGTCCTCGCCGAGGGCCGGATCGTCAAGAGCGGCGGCAAGGACCTCGCTTTGCGGCTCGAGGACGAGGGCTACGGGCCGATTCTCCGCGAGGCCGGCCTCGCGACGAACGTCCCCGACGAGGCGCTTGCCGTGCCGCTCGCACCGGGCGAGGACGGCGCCGGAGCGCGACAGCCCGAGGGAGCGGTCCGCTAGCGCGGGCGCACGACGATGACATTGACGTCCGAACCGAAGGCAGCCGACGGCGCCGTCGGCGCTCGAAAGCCCGAGCCCGCCGATCCCCGGATCATCGACGGCCGCCTTGATGCCGACGCGATCCGCGCGGAGTTCCCGATCCTCCAGACGGAGGTCAAGGGTCACCCGCTCGTCTATCTCGACTCGGCGTCGACGAGCCAGAAGCCGCGCCAGGTCATCGACGCGATCGACGAGTACTACCGCGAGTACAACGCCAACGTCCACCGCGGGATCTACACGATCGGCGAGCGGGCGACTGCGGCCTACGAGCGATCTCGCGCGACGGTCGCCCGGTTCATCAACGCGCCGGACGCGCACGAGGTCGTCTTCACCCGCAACGCGACGGAGGCGATCAACCTCGTCGCGTACTCGTGGGGTCGCAAGAACATCGGCCGCGGCGATGTCATCGTCCTCACGGAGATGGAGCATCACGCCAACCTCGTCCCGTGGCAGCTCCTCGTCCAGGAGAAGGACGCGGATCTCGAGTTCATCCCGATCACGGACGACGGCCTCCTTCGGCTCGACGTGTTCGAGGTGCTCCTCCGCCTCAAGCCGAAGCTCGTCGCCTTCACCCACGTCTCGAACACGCTCGGCACGATCAATCCGGTCGCGGAGATGGTCGAGATGGCCCACGCCGCGGGCGCGCTCGTGCTTGTCGATGGCGCGCAGGCGGTTCCGCACGTGCCCGTCGATGTTCAGGCGCTCGGCGCCGACTTCTACGTCTTCAGCGGCCACAAGATGCTCGCCCCCACAGGCTCGGGCGCGCTGTGGGCGCGGCGCGAGCTCCTCGAGGCCATGC
The DNA here is from genome assembly GCA_036402715.1 of Candidatus Limnocylindrales bacterium. Taxonomy (GTDB): domain Bacteria; phylum Chloroflexota; class Limnocylindria; order Limnocylindrales; family CSP1-4; genus JACDAV01. The sequence continues at coordinate 457 of DASWSI010000268.1, read as the reverse complement.
CCCCGTTCCTCGCCGGCGGCGAGATGATCCGCGAGGTTCATCTACGGCGGAGCGACTGGAACGACATTCCGTGGAAGTTCGAGGCCGGGACGCCGGACATCTCGGCGCAGATCGGGATGGGCGCGGCCGCGGAATACCTCATGGCGCTCGGCATGGACCGCGTCCGCGAGCACGAGCGCGAGCTCCTCGAGTACACGCTCGACGTCCTGCCGCGCGAGCTGCCGGACCTGGCGATCTACGGTCCGCTCGACCCGGCGCTGCGCGGTGGCGTCGTGCCGTTCAACGTGCCCGGTGTCCACCCGCACGACGTCGCCCAGGTCCTCGATCGGTACGGGATCGCGGTCCGCGCCGGCCACCACTGCACGATGCCGCTCCACGAACGGCTCGATCTCGCGGCAACGGCGCGCGCGAGTTTCAACGTCTACTCGACAACCGCGGACGTCGACGCGCTGATCGA
>DASWSI010000267.1:0-7366 GCA_036402715.1 Candidatus Limnocylindrales bacterium | reverse complement strand
GCTCGCGTTTCCCGTCCTCGGCGAGGACGTCCTCGTCTCCGGCGCCGGGCCGATCGGTCTGATGGCGACGGCCGTCGCGCGCCACGCGGGTGCGCGGCTCGTCGTCGTTTCGGAGCCGAATGCCTACCGCCGCGACCTGGCGACCCGGATGGGCGCCACGATCGCCGTCGACCCGCGGGAACGCGACCTCGCCGACGTCCAGACCGAGCTCGGGATGGTCGAAGGCTTCGACGTCGCGCTCGAGATGTCCGGCAATCCCGGGGCGCTCAAGGCGGCGATCGCGAACATGGCTCACGGGGGTGGCGTCGCGATCCTCGGCATCCCGACGGAGCCGATCTCCCTCGACGTCAATGAGATCGTCTTCAAGATGCTGACGCTTCGGGGGATCTACGGCCGCGAGATGTACGAGACCTGGTACAAGATGACGGTCATGCTCCAGTCCGGCCTCGACATCCGGCCCGCGATCACCCACCGATTCGGGTTCCGCGACCACGAGGCCGCCTTCGCCGCCGCCCGATCCGGCGACTCCGGCAAGGTCATCCTCGACTGGCAGGATTCCCCTGCGAACGGAGGCAGCTGATGGCGAGGATTGCCAGACCGGATCCGCTCGCCTTCCTCGGCGATGAGCTGGCCGCGCTGCGGGAGCGCCACCTCTACCGGCCGCTCCGCGTCATGTCGTCGGCCCAGGGCCCGATCGTGTCCGTCGACGAGCGCCGGCTGATCAGCCTCTCCTCGAACGACTACCTGGGGCTCACCCATCACCCGCGACTCCGCCAGGCGGCCCTCGACGCCGTCGGGGTCTACGGCGCGGGCTCCGGAGCCGTCCGGACGATTGCCGGGACGATGACGCTTCACCAGGAGCTCGAGGCTGACCTCGCCCGATTCAAGGAGGTCGAGGCGGTCCTGACGTTCCAGTCCGGCTTCGCGGCGAACACCGGCGTGATCCCGACGATCACCGGCGAGACGGACCTGATCGTGTCGGACGAGCTCAACCACGCCTCGATCATCGACGGGATGCGGCTCTCCAAGGCGCCCCGCAAGGTCTTCCCGCACGCCGACGTCGCCGCCCTTCGCGAGGTTCTCCGCGAAGCGACCGGGACCGGCCGGCCCGGCGGCGGGGCGTATCGGCTGATCCTCGTCGTGACGGACGGCGTATTCAGCATGGACGGCGACATCGCACCGCTGCCTGGGATTGTCGACGCCGCAGAGGAGTTCGGAGCGGCCGTCATGGTCGACGACGCGCACGCGTCCGGCGTCCTCGGGCGGAACGGCCGCGGCAGCGTCGACCATTTCGGGCTTCACGGCCGGGTCGCGATCCAGGTCGGGACCCTGTCGAAGGCGGTCGGCGTCCTCGGCGGCTACGTCGCGGGCTCGCAGGACCTTCGCGATGTCCTGATCCAGCGCGCGCGACCGTTCCTCTTCTCGACCTCGCACCCGCCCGCGGTCGCCGCCGCGTGCCGCGAGGCAATCCGGGTCATGGAGGAGGAGCCGGAGCTGTTCGAGCGCCTCTGGTCGAACACGAGGCGGTTCAAGGCGGAGCTGGCTCGGCTCGGATTCGACATCGGCCGGTCAGAGACGCCGATCACGCCGATCATCCTCGGCGACTCGGAGCTGACCGTCCGCTTCAGCCAGCGCCTGTTCGAGGAGGGCGTCTTCGCCACCTCGGTCGTGTTCCCGACCGTCGCCCTCGATCGCGCCCGGATCCGGACGATCGTGACCGCGGCGCACTCGGAGGAGCTGCTGGACCGGGCGCTCGCGGCGTTCGCGTCCGTCGGCCGTGAGCTCGGCGTCATCGCCGGGTGACGACGGAGCCGATTCGGGATGGCCACCCCGCGGCGTCCCAGGCCCGGGACCTGCCGCTCGACGCCCATCTCCACACCGATCTCTCGCCCGACAGCACGGTCCCGATCGATGTCTACGCCGCGGCCGCCGTCGAGCGCGGAATCGCGGAGCTCGCGATCACCGATCACGTCGACTTCGACGCCCGCGATCCCGCCTTCGAGTACTCGTCCTTCGCCGACCGCGAGCGCTCCGTCCGCGAGGCGGCAGCTCGCTGGGCGGACCATGGCGTCACGATCCGGTTCGGCGCCGAGCTGACGTACAACCGGCGCTGGGACGCCGACGTCCGGGCGCACCTCCGGGCGCACCGCTACGACTTCACGATCGGGTCGGTCCACGACTGGCCCGAATCGCCCTACCGGCCGGACCGGATCCGGACCTGGGTGCGGGGTCGCTCGCTTGCGGAGCTCGTCGCCCCGTACTTCGACCAGATCGAGGGAGCCGCCCGTTCCGGGCTGTTCGACACGATCGGTCATCTCGACGTCGTCAAGCGCTACCTCTACCCGCACGTGACCCCGGCCGAGCTGGCGGCCGCGCCGGAGCTCCTCGAGCCGGCTCTCCGCGCCCTCGTCGAGAGCGGGACGGCCCTCGAGGTGAACACGAGCGGACTCCGCCAGGCTGCCGGGGAGACGTATCCGGCGGCGGCCACCGTGGCTCGCTTCCACGAGCTGGGTGGCCGGCGGCTCACCGCCGGCTCGGACGCCCACCGCCCGGAAGCCTTCGCCTTCGGCCTCGAGGCCGGGTATCGTGTCGCCGCCGCGGCCGGGTTCCGCGAGCTGACGTTCCGGCGCGGGGACCAGGTCGGCGTCGTCGCCATTCCGGACCGCATTCGCTCGTGATCGTGCGGGGGACGGGTTCGTGCCTAACAACGTGACCGTGCGTTCGTTATGACCCTCGACGACGCCGCGCTCGAGCGGCTCGTGGAACTGGCGCGAGACGGGGACAGTCAGGCGTTCGGCCAGCTGTTCGACCACTTCCACGGACCTCTCTATCGCTTCATCGTCAGCCGCGTCCAACGCCCGGCGGACGCGGAGGACCTGACGCAGGTCGTCTTCGTCAAGGTCCTGGAAGCGCTCCCGCGATACGAATCGCGAGGCATTCCCTTCGGGGGCTGGCTCTTCCGGCTGGCCAGGAACACAGTCATCGACTTCGTTCGGACGCGTCACGACCACTCGGAGCTCGACACCGTCGCCGAGCGAGCGGGAACGGACGTCGCGCCGGACGACCTCGCGGTCCTCCGCGAGGACATCGACGCCGTCGGGGCGGCACTCGCGGCACTGACGGACGAGCAACGAGAGGCGATCGCGCTTCGGTTCTTCGCCGGGCTCTCGGCCCGGGAAGCCGCGGAGGCGATGGGCCGCCAGGAAGGAACGATCCGGGGGCTGCAGTTCCGGGCAATCGCGGCACTTCGCCGGGAGCTCGGCATCATCGTCGACGCGGAGCCGACGCCACCACCGCCCACCGATCCGATCCCACGGCCCGATCCACGAACCACATGAGCGACAAGCCGATGCAGCCACAGACCGCCGATACCGAGCTGGCGCGACGCCTCGAGGCGTACGCCGCCGCACGCCTGTCGCCGGATCGGGCCGCTTCCGCCCGGATGCGCTCGGCGGTCATGACGGCTGCGGCCGCTCGCCTCGGTGACGCCGTTCGTGCACGAAGCGCTGCCGAGCCGACCTCGATCGCGGCCGTGCGTGAAGCGCGTGCGGGCGCGCGTCGGCCGACCCTCGGGCGCCCGAGGCGATTCGCCATCGGCCTGCTCGCCGCGTCCCTCGCGCTCGTCGCCATCGGCGGCGCGGTGCTGGCCGCCACCCCCGGTGGCCCGCTGTACGACACGCGTCTCTGGCTCGAGCGAGCCACGATGCCGACCGAACCCGGTGCGCGCGCCACCGCCGAGCTCGAGCGGCTCGATCGCCGGCTCGGCGAGGCGGTCCATGCGGCTGGCGATGGGAACGAGGGAGCGGTGGCCGCGGCGCTCGCCGCGTACCGCCAGACGCTCGATGAGGCGGTCAGCGAGACAACGGAGAGCAGCCGGAGCGAGCGCCTCGAATCGGAGCTCGAGCGGCACCGCGTCGTCCTCCAGACGCTCCTCGGCACCGTCCCGAGCGAGGCACACGACGCCATCCAGAACGCCATCGACAAGAGCGACAAGGCGACCGAGGCCATCGGTCGGCCGATCCCCACGCCACGGCCGACGCCCAAGCCGCACCCGACCCCGAGGTCGACGCCGGGTGGCAATCCCGGCGGGGGCAACGGGCAGGGCGGGAACGGCGGCGGGAACGGTGGCGGCAACGGCGGCGGGAACGGGCCGGGCGGCGGCGGCGCGCCGGGCGGCTGACGGCCGGGAGCCATACGCGGCATCGCGGCACGAGAGGTGCCGCCGCCGTCATCGTGACGCTACCCTGAGCCGATGACGACACGGCTCCGATGGACCTGACGGTCCTCGGGGCAGGACCGGCCTACACGGACCGACCAGGCGCCACCGGCGCCGCGTATCTGGTCCGGGCGGCGTCGACCTCGATCCTTCTCGATCTCGGCCACGGGTCGTTCTCCGCGCTCGCGCGTGCGATCGAGCCGAGCCGCCTCGACTCGATCCTCGTGAGCCACCTCCATCCGGACCACTTCATCGACCTGGTGGCGCTCCGGCACTACCTCCGGTACGAGTTCAGGCCGGGCCGGCGGGTCCACGTCGCGGCGCCGGCAGGCCTCGCGTCCCGCCTCGATGCGCTCCACGACGAACCGGGGTTCACGGCGGCGGCGTTCGATGTCGCGGATCTGGTGCCAGGTCCCCGGTCCGTCGGGACCCTCGAGATCGAGGCGCGCCGCGTCACCCACACCAGCGACAGCTACGCGTTCAGGATCACGGACGGCGCCGGTCCGGGGCTCGTCTACTCGGGCGACTGCGGCCGGGCGGCAGACCTCATTCCGCTGGCCCGCGCCGGCGATACGCTCCTCGTCGAGGTGTCGTTCGGACCGGGACCGGTTCCGGCCGGCGCGGCGCATCTCGACGGCCCGGCGGTCGGGGAGCTCGCGGCGTCGTCGCGGGTTGCGCGGGTGCTCCTCACGCACCTCCAGATGGGGTTCGACCGCAACGCCACGCTCGAATCTGTTCGCGCCCGCTTCGGCGGACCCGTGGAGCTTGTTGATCCGGGGTTCGCGACACCGATCTGAGCCGGACATGAAGAGGCCCGGGACGCGACGTTCGCGCCCCGGGCCAGAACCGTCGTCTAGCGGCGGCGGATGCGACGACTCGCGAGGACGCGGGTCGGCGCGAGGATCACGATCGCGGCGAACAGCGCGACGAGACCCAGAAGCACCATCCGGACGTTGTCTGCGTTGAGGGCACTGCCGTCACGCGTCGCGTTGGCGGTGTCCGTGGGCGGAACCGTCGGACGAGGCGTTCCAACGACTCCCCCGACTCCACCCGCCGGCGGCGTTGGCGTCGGGACTGGCGTTGGCGTCGGGGTCGGGACCGGCGTCGGGGTCGGCGTCGGAACCGGCGTTGGTGTCGGGGTTGGGACCGGCGTCGGAGTCGGCGTCGGAACCGGCGTTGGCGTCGGGGTCGGGACCGGCGTCGGGCTCGGGGTTGGCGTCGGCGTTGGGACCGGCGTCGGAGTCGGCGTCGGAACTGGAGTCGGCGTCGGCGTCGGCGTCGGGCTCGGCGTCGGCGTTGGCGTTGGCGTTGGCGTTGGGCTCGGCGTCGGCGTCGGCGTCGGCTTCGGGGAAGTGCACTTCACCCAGAAGACCTTCATCTTGTCGTGCTTGTCCGTGTCGCCGTTCCAGAACAGCTTGTAGTGGCCGTCCGGGAGGCTGTAGGAGCCGACTTCCGGCTGGCGATCCTCACCGTCATTTCCGGTGTCGTACGCGCCCGTGAGGACGATCGCGCCCTTCGGGCCCGGCGCCCACTTCTCGATCTTCCAGCTGCCGGCCTGATGCTTGTCGGCAAAGAAGAAGTGAATGTGGAACGTGCAGACGTGGGGCTGGTTCTTGACCTCCGGGCTGGGCTCGAACGCCCCGTCGTGGATCTTGACCGTGCCGTTGTTGCCGTTCGCGTCGTGATGGTCGGCACCGACGCCGCCGGCGGCCGCCGCAAGGGCGCCCGGTCCGAGCAGTGCCGCTGTCGCCAGCGCGAGAATCCCGATCGAGGCAAAGCCTCTGGCAACGCGGGAACCCGGCGTCGCGCCGGGTAGGTTCCTCATCTCAACCTCCTGCAAACCAGTCCGAAACGCCACAGCGAAACGAGCCGGCTCGGGAAGACTGGGGACACCAGGGCCTGCTTCTGCAGCCATTAGTACTAGCGCGCGGCTAGTACCTCGAGTGCACCGCGGCCGAATTCCCTAACGCGCGCGTGACACGCCGCCGCGCCGTGGTGCACGGACGCACCACGTCACGAGGCGAAAAGGAACGGCCGGAGTGCGTTTCCGCACTCCGGCCGGGACCTCCTCGGGAACAGCGAAGGTTAGTTGCGGCGGCGTCGCCGGCTCGGTGTCAGGACGAGGATGCTCGAGAGCACCGCGGCCATGACGATGAGCATGAGACGCCAGCTCTCGGAGGTCGGCTGGGCCGATCCGGTGAGCGTGTCGGTCGGCGGAGTCGTGACGTGCGGGGTCCCGGTCGCGCCACCAACACCACCGGTGCCTTGCGGCGTCTCCGGCGTGTTGTCGACGATCACGGTCGTGAACCCACCACCCTGCGCGACCTCGTCGCAACCGAGGAGACCGTGCAGGTCGAAGGTGCAGTCGCCACCCGCGGAGTCGACCGGAACCAGGAGCGGACCTGTGCCGGTGAAGCCCTTCGGGACGACGACTTCGACGACCCAGTAGTTGCCGTTCTGAAGACCGTGGTACGACAGCTCACCGTCCGTGGCGGCATCCGGGCCGGAGACGAGCGCGTCTGAGCCGGGCTCGAAGGTGTTGTTGCCGTCGTCCAGGTAGATCGAGAACGACGCTCCGTCGAGCAGCACGTCGTCAGCGAAGGCGCTCGTGCCCTTGTTGTTGACCTTGAAGATCGTCAGCTCACCGGCGGCCGGCGTCGGCGTCGGGGTTGGCGTCGGCGTCGGGGTTGGCGTCGGCGTCGGCGTCGGGGTTGGCGTCGGCGTCGGGGTTGGCGTCGGCGTCGGGGTTGGCGTCGGCGTCGACTCCGGGCACTCGACCCAGAACGTCTTGGTCTTGACGTTCCCAGTGGTCTCAGGATCAAGCTGGTCGGCGTGCGCCTGGTAGTGCCCGGGTTCGAGCGTCGTCTCGACCGCTGACTTCCAGTTGCCGTCGCCGTCCGCGGACCATGCGATGTCCCCGGTGACCTTATCGGTACCGGTCGGCGGCTGCTGCTCGATGTAGTAGGTACCGGTCGCGTTTGCGTCGAAGTTGAATCCGTGAATGTGGAAGGTGCACACGTGAGGGTCATTAGCCGGCTCTGACTGCGGCTCGCCCGCACCCTCGTGGATCTTGATCGTGCCATTGAATCCCGGCGTCGGTTCGGGATCGCCGCCGCCGCCGTTGCTGATCGCGAGCACGCCCGCAGGCAT
>DASWSI010000266.1:0-11486 GCA_036402715.1 Candidatus Limnocylindrales bacterium | reverse complement strand
GGCGATGGACCTGCACGTCATCGGGCCGCTCGCATCCCCTGCCGAGCGGGCCGCCGTCGACGCCGTCCTCGGCCCCGCTGAGTCGCGCTGGGTCGGCGGGCCGCGGAACGCTGGCGCCGACGGGCACGCGTCGCGGGGCGGCCACGCGGCCCGGAGCCAGCGCGATCTCCTGATCCCGGTGCTCCACGCAATCCAGGGACGGATCGGGTGGATCAGCCAGCCGGCGATGAACTACGCCTGCCGGCGGTTGACGATCCCGCCGGCCGAGGCATGGGGCGTCGCCACGTTCTACGCGCTCTTCGCCACGACGCCGCGGGCTCCGATCGTCGCCCATGTCTGCGACGACATCGCGTGCCGGCTGGCGGGCGCCGAGGACGTGACCGCAGATCTCGAGCGAACGATCGGCGCGCCGACGGAGGCGATCGCGGCGGCCGGCGACCGAACGGCGACATGGATTCGAAGCCCGTGCCTCGGCCTGTGCGAGCGCGCGCCGGCGGCCCTGTTCACGGTCGCGGGGGAGAGCCCGCGGACCTCGGCCGTCGGACCGGTCGATGCCGTCGGAATCGCGAGCCGTCTCCGCGCCGGTGGCCCGAATCACGACGAGCCCGTGGCCGCGCCGACGACAGATGCGCGAATCTCCGCGCCCGAGGCAGGCGAGCCCGGTCTTCGGCTTCTTGCCCGCGTCGGCGTCGCGTCGCCGGACAGCCTTGCCGAGTACCGCGCCCACGGCGGCTACGCGGCGCTCGAGCGTGCGCTCCGAATCGGCCCCGAGGCCGTGATCGCCGAAGTGACCGCGTCGAAGCTCGTCGGCCGCGGCGGCGCTGCGTTTCCGACCGGGCGCAAATGGGCCGCGGTCGCCGCCGCACCCGCGGAGCCGCACTACCTCGTGTGCAACGCCGACGAGTCGGAGCCCGGCACGTTCAAGGATCGCGTGCTGATGGAGGAGGATCCGTTCGCGCTCGTCGAATCGATGACCATCGCCGCGTTCGCGGTCCGCGCGCGCCGCGGGTTCCTCTACCTCCGGGGGGAGTACCCGCGCGCCGCGGAACGAATGGCCTACGCCATCGCGAGTGCCCGCGACGACGGCCTCCTCGGGCCGGACATCCTCGGCTCCGGCTTCGAGTTCGACATCGAGATCCGCCGCGGCGCCGGCGCCTACATCTGCGGCGAGGAGACCGCGCTCTTCGAATCGATCGAGGGCAAGCGCGGGGAGCCGCGGAACAAGCCGCCGTTCCCGGTCGAGGTCGGGCTGTTCGGGAAGCCGACCGTCGTGAACAACGTCGAGACGCTCGTCAACGTCCCGCTCGTCCTGACCGAAAACGGTGGCGGCGCGGGCTTCGCGTCGATCGGCACCGACGCGTCGACGGGTCCGAAGCTCTTCTGCCTCTCGGGCCACGTGTCGCGGCCGGGCGTCTACGAGGTTCCGTTCGGGACGACGTTGCGGCAGCTCCTCGAGCTCGCCGGCGGCGTGCCCGGCGGCAAGGCGATCAAGGCGATCCTGCTCGGCGGTGCGGCGGGCGTCTTCGTCGGCCCGGAGACACTCGACACGCCGCTCACGTTCGAGGCGACCCGCGCGATCGGCGCGACGATCGGATCGGGCGTCGTCATGGTGTTCGACGAGACCGCGGACCTCGTCGGCGCGTTGCGCCGCATCGCGCGTTTCTTCCGGGACGAATCGTGCGGCCAGTGCGTCCCCTGCCGGGTCGGGACCGTTCGCCAGGAGGAGCTGCTCGCGCGCCTCGCGTCGGGCACAAGGGATGGCGACAGCGCGACGGACCTCTCGCTCCTCGGCGAGATCGGCCGGGCGATGCGAGACGCGTCGATCTGCGGCCTCGGTCAGACCGCGAGCTCGGCGATCGAGAGCGCCCTGCGCCAGCCGAATCTGGTGTCGATGTGACGGACGGCCTGAGCCAGCACCGAGACCCGGCGCCGGACGCGCGCGCCCCGCACGGCGGAGAGGCGCCCGCGGCGCAGCCGCTCACCGACATCCTGTTGCGGCCGGCCGCGCGACCGTCGCGGGTACCCCAGGCGCCGCCGCGCGCGATCGCTCCTCCGGTCGAGGTCACGATCGACGGCGCGACCGTCTCGGTCCCGGCCGGCGCCACGATCCTCGACGCGTGTCGTGCCGAGGGCATCGACACGCCGACCCTCTGCTACCTCGAGAACCTGACACCGGTCAACGCGTGCCGGGTCTGCGTCGTCGAGGTCACGGGGTCGCGCGTGCTCGTCCCGGCGTGCTCGCGCCGCGTCGAGCCCGGGATGGAGATCGCCACCGATTCGGAGCGGGTCCGTCACTCCCGGAAGATGGTCCTCGAGTTCCTCGGCTCGTCCGTCGACCTCTCGACGGCGCCCGCCGCGCTCCGCTACATCGACCGCTACGACGCCGACCCATCGAGGTACGGACCGCCGGCCGAGCCCGCGGCCGCCGGCGAGCGCGATCGCCTCGAGGCGGGGCACCACCACGAGCCGGCGGCGGGCGAGGCCGCGACGGTCGGCCAGCCGGTGAAGGTCGACAACAATCTGTACGTCCGCGACTACTCGAAGTGCATCCTCTGCTACAAGTGCGTCGAGGCGTGCGGCGAGGACGCCCAGAACACGTTCGCGATCGGCGTCGCGGGTCGCGGGTTCGATGCGCGGATCTCGACCGAGTCCGCGGTCCCGCTGCCCGAATCCGCGTGCGTCTACTGCGGCAACTGCATCGGCGTCTGCCCGACCGGCGCGCTCATGTTCAAGTCCGAGTTCGACATGCGCGAGGCCGGGACCTGGGACGAATCCGCGCAGACCGTCACGGACACGATCTGCCCGTACTGCGGCGTCGGGTGCACGCTCAGCCTCCACGTCCAGGACAACGAGATCGTCAAGGTGACGTCGCCGCTCGATTCGTCCGTGACCGAGGGGCACCTCTGCGTCAAGGGCCGGTTCGGGTTCGAGTACGTCCAGAGCAGGGGTGACCGCGCCGACGGCAGCTGAGCGCGGCTGCTGCCCGGCCCGACGCCACGGGCGCGCCGCACGCCCTACAGCTTCAGCAGGTCCCGCAGCTCGATCCGCTCGTCGTGGGCATAGACGTTGAAGCCGTCGCCGCGGAGGAAGCCCACGAGCGTGACACCCAGCCGGTCCGCGGCCTCGATCGCGAGGTCTGACGGCGCCGACACCGCGCAGACGATCGGGATCCCGGCGACGGCTGCCTTCTGGACGATCTCGAAGCTCACCCGGCCGCTGACCATGAGCACGACGTCGTTGAGCGCCCCGCGGCCCGCGAGCACGCGGCTCCCGATGACCTTGTCCAGCGCGTTGTGGCGCCCGACGTCCTCGCGGAGCGCGATCAGGACGCCATCGGCCGTGAAGAGACCGGCCGCGTGCAGACCCCCCGTCGCCGCGAACACGCGCTGCGCCGCGCGCATCGTGTCCGGCAACGAGAGAATCACGGCGCGCGTCACGAGTGGACCGGGTGGGATCGGCTCGGAGCGGACCGCGACCTCGTCGAGCGACGCCTTGCCGCAGATCCCGCACGAGGCCGTCGCGACAAAGTGGCGCTCGGCGACGCGCGAGGCGTCGAACGGCACCGAGAGGTGGACGATGGCCGTGTCGTCCGGCCGGCTCAGGTCCGCAGGGCTCCCGAACGAGACGCGCACGACCTCCGGCCCATCGATCAACCCTTCGGTGCGAAGAAACCCGACCGCGAGCTCGTCCTCGTTCCCGGGCGTCCGCATCGTGACGGCGACGGCGACCGCCTCCTGGCCCGTCCCGACGACCCGAATCTCCATCGGCTCCTCGCCGACGACGGTGTCGCTGCGGACCTCGAGCTCCGACCCGCGCACCGCCACGACGCGGGCCGAGGAGACATGACGAATGGGTGGTTCCGGGTCGAGCATGGCCCGCCAGTCTAGTCCCGGTAAGTCCGGGGAGATCCGATGCAGCAGCTCTGGATGTGCGGCGAGTGCCACTCGCTGAACGATGCCGTCGCGAAGCGGTGCTATCGGTGCAGCACGAAGCGGACCGCTGCCGAAGTGGTCGATTCGAGCGGCTCCCCGAACGCCCCGGGCGTGTCGGCCGTGGCGCCCCGCGACCCGAGCCTCGTCGGTGCGCTCATCCTCGGGCTCATCGCCGCAGTCGCGGCGACCGCGCTCTGGTACTGGATGGACGGCCATCTCCGCGTCGGCGTCATCATCTGGGGACCGACCTTCGTCGGCACGCTCATCGGCGTCGCCGTCAGCCTCGGTGGTCGCGGCCGGACATCGTTCCCGAGCGTGCTCCTCAGCGTCCTCCTGACCGCGATCTGCCTCGTCGTCGGCGAGTACCTCCTGATCTCGCGCGGCATTGCGCTGGCATTCGGCCGCGAGACGGATCAGATCGTCCTCGCGAGCCCGAAGCAGGTGCTGGACCTCGTGCCCGGCATCCTTGCCAACGTGCCGCTTCGCCCGGTCATGTGGGCGTTCGCGCTCATCGCGGCGTTCGTGGGGCCGTGGTATCGGCTGGTCGGAAGAACGCCGAAACGCGGAGCCTGAATCCCCTCGGCCGCGCGACACCGCCGCGGCGCATCATCGCGACGTGGCAGCCGAACCGATCCTGACAGCCGAGGAGCGAGCGTTCCTCTCGGCGGCTCGAACGGCGGTTCTCGCCACGATCGATCCGCAGGGCCAGCCGCGACTCGTGCCGATCTGCCACGTCGTCGGTGACGACGACCGGCTCGGGCGGCCGCGTCTCTACACGCCGATCGATGACAAGCCCAAGGCGTCGCAGGATGCCCGACGCCTCGCGCGAATCCGCGACCTCCTGATCCTTCCCGCGGCGACGCTCCTCGTCGATCGCTGGGACGAGGACTGGACGCACCTCGGCTGGCTCCGCGTCTACGGCCGGGGTGAGATCCTCGAGCCGCAGCCGCACGAGGTCGAGGAGCACGCGTGGGCCGTCGCGGCGCTGCGCGAGAAGTACGAGCAGTACCGGACCCACAGGCTCGAGGAGCGCCCGATCATCCGCTTCGCGCTCGACCGCGCCGTGTCCTGGGGCGAGCTGACCTGAGGCGCGGGCGTCAGCTCCGCTCGCGATCGAGGAAGACGGCCCCCGCCTGCGGCCGCAGGCAGTGCGTCGAGCTCATCGCCTGGAGGTAGCCGCCGGCGTTGAGGATCGCGACGATGTCGCCCTCGGCGACCGCTGCCATCGGGTAGTCCTCGGCGAACACATCGCCCGCCTCGTTGATGTTGCCGGCGACCGTGACCGTCTCCGTCCGCGGTGCGTCCGCCGCGCGGCAGACGACGATCTCCTGGGCGAACCGATAGATGAAGTACGCGCAGTTCACGTTCCAGCCGAGGTCGAGGCCCACGAACGTCGTCGTGCCCCGTCGCTCGACGGTCACGACCTCACCGAGCAGGATCCCGGCGTCCTTGGCGATGAAATCCCCCGGCTCGCAGCCGACGACGACGCCGAGCGGACCGAGATGCCGGGCAAGGACGGCGGCGTAGGCGCCGAGATCGACCGCGGCCTCGTTGTCCCGCGCCGGCCGGCCCAATCCGCCACCCACGTTGACCTCGCGAATCGGGTGGCCGTCGGACATGAGCGTCCGCGTCATCGCGACGACGGCCTTGAGCGCGGCCTCGAACTTGGCGAGATCCTGGTTCAGCCAGCCCGACCCGGCGTGGAAATGGACCGTGTCGATCAGGAGGTCGTGGCGACGCGCCGCATCTGTCGCGTCGACGAGGCGGTCCGCGGCGATCCCGAACTTCGTCGGCCGCCCGCCGCTGTATTCGAGACCCGCGTGGTAGCCGGCACCGAGGCCCGGATCGACGCGCAACCCGATCGTCCCACCCGGCGCGCGACGCCCGTATCGCTCGACCTGGCTCACCGCGTCCAGGTTGAGGTGGACGCCGGCATCGAGGAGGACGTCGAGATCGCGCTCACTGACGTTCGTGCCGGTGAAGCTGATCTCCGCCGGCCGCCAGCCGTTGGCCAGCGCATGGACGACCTCGCCGGGTGAGCAGGCGTCGATCCCGACGCTCCGTGGCGATCCCGGCTCACCGAGACCGCGCAGGACCTCGAGGATCTTCGGCTCCCGGTTCGCCTTGAGCGCGAACCGGACGACGTGCCAGAGGCCCGCGGCCTCGAGGGCTTCGTGCAGCGCGATCGCGTTCTCCGCGAAGCGCCGGCGGTCGTAGACGTAGAGCGGCGTGCCGTGGTCGCGCGCGAGCGTCTCGGCATCGCGTCCCGCGATGGTCAGCCGACCGCCGTGAACCTCCAGCCCGCGCCGAACCCACCACGGCCGGCCGACGGCGGTGGGGCGAGCGGTCGGGGCCGCGGTCACCGCGCCTCGATCGACTCGAGGAGGCGCTGCGAGGCGCGGGCGATGTCCGCGATGGCGCCCTCGAACGCCTCTTCGTTCCGGCGCGACGGCGTGCGGTAGCCGCTCACCTTCCGAACGAACTGGCGAGCGGCGGCCTGGATCTCCTCGGGCGTTGCGGGCTCATCGGGGCGGCGAAGGGTCTTGATGCTGCGACACATGCCGCGAGGGTACCGCGAGACGGTTCAGGCTGCGATGCGCCCCCATGCCGAATGCCGCCGGCCTGTGACCTTGCCTAGCCGAGCCGCCACTCGATCGGGCCGGTGTAGCAGTGGCCGAGCGCAAGGCACGCCCCACCGGTGAGGTCCCACTGGCGGCCCGCGACGTACGGGCCGCGGTCGACGACGGGCATCGATACCGTCCGGCCGTTGGCCGGGTTACGGAACTTCACGATCGTTCCGCACGGGAGCGTCCTGTTCGCGACACCCACCAGCGACGTCGTGAGCGCGAGGCCGCAGGCCGTTCGCCTGCCGTAGAAGCCCGGGCCATACCAGCTCACCTCGCCGTCCATGTGCCACGTCGGGACGACGATGACGCCGGTCGGGGCGGTGACCGGGGGGACGATGCCGCGGACAAGCGGCGGCAGTACCGCGGGAGGCTCGAGAAGGCTCGAGTCCGGTTCGAAGGTCCCGTCGGCACGGTTCGCGGGGTCGAGCGTGGGTATCGTCGTCAGTGTTCCCGGGAGGGTTCGGCTGAATTCCACTGCCTGGAACTGAGCCGGGTCGATCGGCGTATCGCGGCTCGGACTATGCGATCCGGCCGGTCCGGGAACGGTGACCAGGGCGAGCGCAACGATGAGCGTCAGGCTCGCGACGACTCTGGGGAGTCGCACGTCGGGGGCCACCATAGCAGGCGTCAATCGACCCGGCCGTTTCGCGAGCGTGACAGACTGCCCCGTGCCCACCATCCGTGTTGACGTCCGTGCACCGCTGAATCTCGGCGTCACGCTCCGGCCGCTGAAGCGCGGGCCGGCCGATCCCACGATGCGCCTCTCGAGCCGGACAGCCATTCGTGCGACCCGAACCGCCGACGGCCCCGCCACGCTCAGCCTCCGGTTCGATGCGGGGTGTCTGGCTGCGGAGGCGTGGGGTCCCGGAGCGGACGCCGCGCTCCGCGGCGTCGCGGCCCTCGCGGGGCTGGATGACGACGCCGAGGCATTCCGGCCGGCCCAGCCGCTTCTCCGCGACCTCGTCCGTACGCAGCCAGGGCTGCGTCTGGGGCGGAGCGGCGCCGTCATGGAGGCCCTTGTCCCCGCGATCCTCGAGCAGAAGGTGACCGGCAGCGAGGCGTTCTCCGCGTTCCGCGCCCTCGTGCTGACGTACGGCGAGCGGGCGCCGGGTCCATTCGACCTCTGGCTCCAGCCCTCCCCCGAGACCCTCGCGCGGCTCCCCTACCACGCCTTCCATCCGCTCGGCGTCGAGCGCCGCCGGGCGGACACGATCCGACGGGCCGCCGCACACGCCGCGCGGCTCGAGGAGGTCGCCGCGTTCGCGCCCGACGCGGCCCGGCGCCGGCTGATGGCAATCCCGGGGATCGGTGCCTGGACCGCGGCGGAGGTCACGGCGCGGGCGCTCGGCGACCCGGACGCGGTGAGCGTTGGCGACTTCCACCTCCCGAACCTCGTTGCGTGGGCCCTCGCCGGGGAGCCGCGGGCGACGGACGAGCGGATGCTCGAGCTCCTCGAGCCGTTCGCGGGCCAGCGCGGCCGCGTCATCCGGCTCCTCGAGTCGAGCGGGATTCGCGCTCCCCGCTACGGGCCGCGGATGGCGCCGCGCTCGATCGCCCGGATCTGATGCTCCGGGAGCGCGCGGTACACTCGGAGAAGCTCGACTCGCGAGGAAATCGATGACCGCGCCACCTGCCACGAAGAACCGTTCGGCCCGCTCCGCGCCCGCCCAGCCCGCGCCGGCACGCGCGCCGTACACGCGCGAATCGCGACTCGCGCTGTTCGAGACGCTCCTCGCCCAGCGAATCCTCGTCCTCGACGGCGCGATGGGGACGATGATCCAGACCTACCAGCTGTCCGAGGCCGAGTTTCGCGGCGACCGGTTCGCGAACCACCCGAGCGACCTCCGCGGCGACAACGAGCTGCTGTCGCTGACCCAGCCGGCGATCGTGCAGGCGATCCACGAGGCGTACCTCGACGCCGGCGCGGACATCATCGAGACGAACACGTTCAACGCGAACCGCGTCAGCCAGACGGACTACGGCCTCCAGGGCGCGGCGCGGGAGATGAACCGGGACGCGGCGCGGCTCGCCCGCGCGGCCGCGGACGTGTTCGAGGCACGGGACCCGAGCCGCCCGCGGTACGTCGCCGGGGCGCTCGGGCCGACGAACCGGAGCGCGTCGATCTCGCCGGACGTCAACGACCCCGGCGCGCGGAACGTGACATTCGACGAGCTCGCGGATGCGTACGGCGAAGCGGCCGAAGGCCTGATCGACGGCGGGGCGGACCTGCTCCTGATCGAGACGATCTTCGACACGCTCAACGCCAAGGCCGCGATCTTCGGTGTCGAGCGGGCGTTCGACAAGCTCGGCGAACGGCGCCCGCTCATCGTCTCCGGCACGATCACGGACGCGTCGGGCAGGACGCTGTCGGGCCAGACCGTCGAGGGATTCTGGAACTCGATCTCGCACGCGCGACCGGTCGTCGTCGGGCTCAACTGCGCGCTCGGCGCGAAGCAGCTCCGCCAGTACGTCCAGGACCTCGGCCGGTTGACGTCGCTACCGGTCAGCGCCTACCCGAACGCCGGGCTGCCGAACGAGTTCGGTGGCTACGACCAGACGGCGGAGGAGATGGCCTCGCTGATGCGCGGCTTCGCCGAGAGCGGCCTCGTGAACATCGCCGGCAGCTGCTGCGGATCGACGCCGGCCCACGTTCGCGCGATTGCCGAGGCGGTCGCCGGGCTCCCGCCGCGCATCCCGCCGGAGATCCCCGTCGCCACCCGGCTGTCCGGCCTCGAGGCGATGACGATTCCGCAGCCCGGAAACCTGTTCGTCAACGTCGGTGAGCGGACGAACGTCACCGGGTCCCGCAAGTTCGCTCGCCTGATCCTCGACGGGAAGTTCGACGAGGCCGTCGCGATCGCGCGGGAGCAGGTCGAATCCGGCGCCCAGATGATCGACGTGAACATGGACGAGGCGATGCTCGATTCGGCCGCCGCAATGACGCGGTTCCTGAATCTCATCGCCGGCGAGCCGGACATCGCCCGCGTCCCGGTGATGATCGACTCCTCGAAGTGGGAGGTCATCGAGGCCGGCCTGAAGTGCGTCCAGGGCAAGGGCGTCGTGAACTCGATCTCGATGAAGGAGGGCGAGGAGTCGTTCCTCGAGCACGCCCGGCTGGTCCGCCGTTACGGCGCCGCGGCCGTCGTCATGGCGTTCGACGAGCGCGGCCAGGCCGACAACGCGGATCGGAAGGTCGACATCCTCACCCGGGCGTACAACCTCCTCGTCGACGAGGTCGGCTTTCCGCCCGAGGACATCATCGTCGACCCGAACATCTTCGCGATCGCGACCGGGATCGAGGAGCACGACCGTTACGCCGTCGAGTACTTCGAGGCGACCCGACGGCTGAAGCGGGCGCTCCCCCACGCTCGGGTCTCCGGCGGCGTGAGCAACGTCTCGTTCTCGTTCCGCGGCAACGACCGCGTCCGCGAGGCGATCCACTCCGTGTTCCTCTACCACGCCATCGCGGCCGGGATGGACATGGGGATCGTCAACCCGGGCCAGCTCGCGATCTACGACGACATCGAGCCGGAGCTCCACGAGCGGGTCGAGGATGTCGTCCTCGCCCGCCGCCCGGACGCCACCGAACGCCTGCTCGAGCTCTCGGCCCGGGTCGCCGGGTTTGCCGGGACGCGCAAGGTCGAGGACCTCGCCTGGCGACGACTGCCGGTCACCGAGCGCCTGACCCACGCCCTCGTCGAGGGCATCGACCAGTGGATCGTCGAGGACACCGAGGAGGCGCGCCTCGCGGCCCCGCACCCCATCGAGATCATCGAGGGGCCGCTGATGGACGGGATGAACGTCGTCGGTGACCTGTTCGGGTCCGGGAAGATGTTCCTGCCGCAGGTCGTCAAGAGCGCCCGGGTCATGAAGAAGGCCGTCGCCCATCTCGTCCCGTACCTGGAGGCGGAGAAGGACCCGACGCAGACGCGGGCGAAGGGCCGCGTCGTCATGGCAACGGTCAAGGGCGACGTCCACGACATCGGCAAGAACATCGTCGGCGTCGTGCTGCAGTGCAACAACTACGAGGTCGTCGATCTCGGGGTCATGGTCCCCGCCGCGAAGATCCTCGACACCGCGCGCGAGCTCGGTGCCGACATCATCGGGCTCTCGGGCCTCATCACGCCGTCGCTCGAGGAGATGACCTTCGTCGCCGGCGAGATGGAGCGCGAGGGGTTCGAGATCCCGCTGCTGATCGGTGGCGCGACGACGTCCCGAACGCATACGGCCGTGAAGATCGAGCCGAAGTACCACGGCCCGGTCATCCACGTCCTCGACGCCTCACGCGCGGTTGGCGTCGCATCCGCGATGCTCGACCCGAACGCGCGCGAGGGCTACGCCGAGAACATCCGGACGGAGTACGAGACGCTCCGGCGCGATCGCGGCGACCGCCAGGAGCGGGAGGCGCGCCATACGGTCGACGAGGCGCGGCGGCATGGGCTGAAGATCGACTGGACCGGCGTCACCCCGCCACGACCGCAGTTCACCGGCGTCCGGACGCTCGAGGACTACCCACTCGATGAGCTCGTCGAGCGGATCGACTGGACGCCGTTCTTCACGACCTGGGAGCTGCGCGGCCACTACCCGGAGATCCTCGACGATCCAAAGGTCGGCGCGACCGCTCGGAGCCTCCACGCGGACGCCGTGGCGATGCTCAAGCGGATCGTCGACGGACGGTTGCTCCGCGCGAACGCCGCCTTCGGATTCTGGCCGGCGAACACCGTCGGTGACGACATCGAGCTGTACACGGACGACACGCGGAAGAACGTTCGCGCCGTGATCCACACGCTCCGCCAGCAGATGGTCAAGCCGCCGGGGCGGCCGAACCTCGCCCTGTCGGACTACACGGCGCCGAAGGCATCCGGCGTGGCCGACTACATCGGCGGCTTCGTCGTCACCGCGGGCCACGGCGTCGAGGAGCTGGCGG
>DASWSI010000265.1:0-3949 GCA_036402715.1 Candidatus Limnocylindrales bacterium | reverse complement strand
GAGCTTCAGGATCTCCGCCCGGTTCTGATCGGTTGCCCGGATCTTCACGAGCGCGAGCTCGTGCTCGATCGTCGGCTCCGACGTGACGTCCTGGACCTTGAGCACGTCGATCAGCCGGTACAGCTGCTTCGCCGCCTGCTCGACCGCGACGTCGTCCCCGTGGAGGGTGATCGTCATCCGGCTGACGTCGGGCTGGTCCGTGTGGCTCACGGCGAGCGAGTCGATGTTGAAGTTGCGCGCCCGCATGAGCGAGGAGACGCGGTTGAGGACGCCCGGCTTGTTCAGGACGACGGCGACGAGCACGTGCCGACGCGCCTCGCCGGAGCCCGGAAGCGCGCGCGGCGGAGGCGCGACGTGGGCCGGCGCTCCGGCCGCCGTGGAAGGAGTCACCTCCGCGGGGACGTGCCCGTTCCGCGATTCGGCCGTCATTCCTCCGCCCCGTCCCACTTCTCGATGAGGTCGGAGAGTCCCTTGCCGACGGGCATCATCGGGAAGATGTTCTGCTCCGCCGCGATCTCGAACCAGATGAGCGCCGGCCCGTCGACGGCCTGCGCCGCGCGGATCGCCTCGTCGACCTCGTCCGGGGTCGATGCCTTGAAGGCCGGGATCCCGAACGCGTCGGCGAACTTCAGGTAATCCGGGCCGAGCAGCGTCGCCGAGTGGTAGTTCCCGGCGTACACGATCTCCTGCCACTGGCGGATCATTCCGAGCTTCTTGTTGTCGAAGATCGCGATCTTGACCGGGATGCGGTCCTGGACGAGCGTCATCAGCTCCTGGGACGTCATCTGGAACCCGCCATCGCCGGTGATCGCCCAGGTCTCGCGATCCGGCCGCCCGAGCGCGGCGCCCATCGCCGCCGGCACGGAGAACCCCATCGTCCCGAGGCCGCCGGAGCTCACGTGGCTGTTCGGCTGCCGAAAGCCGGCGTAGCGGGCGAGCCACATCTGGTTCTGGCCGACGTCGGCGACATAGGTCGCGGCGTGGTCGCTGAGTTCGCCGATGCGGCCGACGACGAAGTCGGCTGAGAGCAGCCCGTCGCGCCAGGCGCCGGAGCCATGCCAGCTCGATCCCTCCGACTCGCGACGCCACCCCGCCAGCTGGTCGAGGTACTCGCGGCGGGTCTCCGGCGCGACGGCGTCGACCATCGGCAGGAGCGCGGCAAGGACGCGTTTGGCGTCACCGACGATGGGCACCTCGACGGCAACGTTCTTGCCGATCTCGGCGGGGTCGATGTCGATATGCACGATCCGTGCATACGGCGCATACGTCCGGACGTTGCCCGTGACGCGGTCGTCGAACCGCATCCCGACGGCGATCAGCAGGTCCGCGGACTGGATCGCGCGGTTCACGTGCTTCCAGCCGTGCATCCCCATGAAGCCGTAGCTGAGCGGGTGCGTCTCGTCCATCGCGCCGATCCCGAGCAGTGTGTGGGCGACGGGGATCTGCGCCTTCTCGGCGAGCGCGCGGAGCTCGTCCCACGCCTCCGCATGGAGAATGCCGTGGCCGGCGAGGATGACCGGGCGCTGCGCTCGGGCGATCTCCGCCGCCGCGAGCTTCAGCTGGCGGGGATGCCCATCCATGTTCGGCCGGAAGCCCGGCAGCCCGGCGACGACCTCGTCGTGGCTCGGGTGAACCGCGGACGTCTCCTGCTGGAGGGCGTCCTTCGTGATGTCGATGTGGACGGGACCCGGGCGGCCGGAGCGGGCGATGTGGAAGGCCTCGGCGAAGACACGCGGCAGCTCGTTCGCGTCGCGGACCAGGTAGTTGTGCTTCGTCATCGGCAGCGTGATGCCGTTGATGTCGATCTCCTGGAAGGCGTCCTTGCCGAGCAGCGCGGACGGGACGTTGCCGGTGATCGCGACGATCGGCACCGAATCGAGCTGCGCGGTCGCCAGGCCGGTCACGAGGTTGGTTGCCCCGGGCCCTGACGTGCCGAGGCACACGCCGACCTTGCCGGTGACGCGCGCGTACCCATCGGCGGCGTGCGCCCCGCCCTGCTCGTGGCGGACGAGGATGTGGCGGATCTCCGGATAGTCGCCGAGGACGTCGTAGAGCGGCAGGACGACGCCGCCCGGGTAGCCGAAGAAGACGTCGACCCCCTCGCGAATGAGCGCCTCGCAGACGACGTCCGCGCCGATCCGCGTCCGACGCCGCGGTCGCGCGTCGTCGAGCATCTCGCGGCGCGCCCGCTCGACCGCGGATGACGTGGCGGTGCCGTCGCCCGGGACGTGGCTCCGGCGGGCGCGCGTCGCAGGAGCGGGCGGAGCTCCGGCCGCGTCGCCGCGACCCGCCGGGACGTCTGCGGCGGGCGCGACCGGACCCGGCGGCTTGGCCGAATCGCGCTTCGTGATCGTCATCGCCTGGCCCCTTCCGTTCCTCTCGAGCACGGCCCCCGCCGCCGGACAAGAAAAAACCCCCGCCTCCCGGCGAGGGTCCCGTTGGTCTTCGGTGGTTGTCGCGCTAGCTGCGACCGTTCCTCCGAGGTCCTCCGTTCTCCCGCCGGGAGCCGGTAATAAGGCCGAGAAGGCCATCCAGCCCAAGGAGGAGCGAGCGAAGAATCCCGAGGAGCGCGTCCGAGCCGCTGTCGTTGAGGGGGATCTGCACGCGGCGGCCGTCAGCCGTGACTGCAATCACGACGGGGCGACGGTCCTGGCGCTCGAACAGACCCAACCGGCTCTCCAGATAACACCACGCCCGGGCGGTCCCGGGTGTCCGCGCAGTCTACGCGCGTCTCGCGGGATCGCGCAACCACCCCCACCCTACCGGATCGAACAGGGAGCGCGACCTTCCGACCGGTGTCAGGAACGTGTCATCGACAACAAAAAAAGGGACCGCTCGCCGATGGTCGGCGACCGGTCCCGTGATGTGTCCGTCGGCTCGGTGAGCCGCCGATGTCAGCGCCAGCGATGCCCAGCCACGGGCGTCAATCCCCCGTCAGCCGGCTGACGTGCCGGGTCGAGACGGTCGGCCATCGTCAGTCGAACCAGTCCCACTTGATGCCGGCGCCGAGGGTCAGCGCCATCGACGCGAGCATCAGCACGGCCCAGAAGGCCCAGCTGTACCGAGAGAGATGCGCCCACGTAGCGCTCACACGCGCCAAATTCGACTTCACGTGCATACCTCGTGATCCGGAGGATGCGCCGTCGATCCGGCAACCGGGCGGTCTGCGTTCCTGGGTCTGCAGATCCCTGGCTTTGCGTCCCCACCTCGCGATGGGTTTGCCCCAGAACAGGTCTTTGGCGTAAGACTGGTGTCTTGGTGGAACCGTATGCCCCGCTTGGCCCAGGACCCATACCCCGATAGTCCCAGGGACCATCAGCCAGTCGGGGGAGTTGCCGCGGGACACCACCCCGACGGTCATGCCGCCCGCGTCCGGTCGGCCGCAGCTCGCGCTCAGTAAGGAGTGACCGGCCCCTCCGGAGAGCCGGGCCCGGGTCGCCCGACGAGCGGCGCGAAGCGCACCAGCCGATCGTGGACGTCGACGACCGGCCGTTGCCGCATCCGGACGACGATGACGACCGCGATCCCGATCCCGATCAGGACGTCGCCGACGCTGAACACATTCCCGGCCGGCATCCAGGCCGGCATCGCGAAGATGTCCGTCAGCGGCGCCAGGACCGGATTCGGGGCGATGACGCTGTTCGAGTACTGCCCGCCGTGGCCCCCGGAATGGGCGCCGAGCGCGGCCGCTGTCGTCGGCATGAACCCGCCGTTGGCGACGATCGCGGCGAGGTTCGACGCCGCGCCGACGGCGACGATCCAGAGTCCCCGAATCCGGAGATTCCTCACCACCGCCAGCAGGACGAGCGCCGTCGACCCGACGTAGATGACCGGCCCGACACGCCCCACGGCGGCGGCGACCGGATCGGAGAAGAGCGCGACCTGGATCAGGGTCCCGAGGACGATCAGCGGCGCCCATCGAAATCGGAGCTCCGCGAGGCGGCCCGGG
>DASWSI010000264.1:0-8825 GCA_036402715.1 Candidatus Limnocylindrales bacterium | reverse complement strand
TGACGGCCGCCCTCGACGAGACGCTCGCCCTCGGCGTCGTGACGAACCTGCGCTTCCTGCGATGGCTCGTGCGCCAACCGGTGGTCCTCGACGGCCAGGTCCGGATCGACACGCTCGACCGAATCTGGCCACCCGACGACTGGACGGACCGCGCTCGGATTCCGGATGCGGCCTGGCGTGCGGGCGCCATAGCGCTGGCGGCCGCCGACGCCTCGGGCCTCGAAGGCCCGTGGGCCGGTCCGTTCCGGGTCAACGGGCCACCGTCTCTCCGCGTCGCCGCTGACGGTGAGGAGCGGCAGGTGCGTCTCGCCGGGTTGGGGGCCGAGACTGACTCGGCCGCTTTTCCGCTGAGTCGCGCCGGCGAGGCGGTCCACGTCGACGTCGGCGGCCGCAGCGTGACGGTCCGGGTCGCGGATCCGCCCGATGTCGATCGCGCCGCGAGGGCCGCCGCGGCGAGCGGCACGAGCGGACGAGCCGAGATCGTCGCCCCGATGCCCGGCTCCGTGCTCGCACTCCATGTCACGGTGGGGGACACCGTCGCTTCGGGCGACGCGATCGCCACCCTCGAGGCGATGAAGATGGAGCACGCAGTCGTGACCCCAACCGGCGGCCGGGTGACGGAGCTTCTCGTTCGGCCGGCCGACCAGGTCTCGCGAGCCCAGCCCATCGCCATCATCGAGCCGTGACGCGTTACGCTCTGCGGCGATGACACAGGAACGAGCCCGCCCGCAGACGCCGCGCCCGACTAGGAGGGTGCCGGCACTTCCTTCCGGCGAGCCGACGCGCGATCAGCTCCTCGTCGAGTGGCGCGAGGCGCGGCGCCGCCGTCATGCCGCGGCACTCGGCAGTGACGCGTTCCGGGAAGCGTGCGACGACATCGCGCGAATCGAGGTCGACATCGCCCGCGTCGAGCGGGCCATGGATCCGCCCCGGGTCTGACCCGAGCCCGCGCCCCGATGCCCGATCACGTCCGGATCTACGAGGTCGGGCCGCGCGACGGGCTCCAGAACGAAGCGCGGGTCATCAGCACCGCCGCGAAGGCGACGTACATCCGCCTCCTCGCCGCCGCGGGGCTCGGCGAGATCGAGGCGACGAGCTTCGTCTCACCGAAGGCGATTCCGCAGCTCACGGACGCGGACGAGCTCCTGCCCCTCCTCGACCGCGGCCGCGGCGTTCGGTATCCGGTCCTCGTGCCAAATCTTCGCGGGCTCGAACGAGCCGAACACGCCGGCGCGGATGCGATCGCCGTATTCACGGCCGCAACCGATGCCTTCACGGAGCACAACATCGGGCTGACCGTCGACGCGTCGCTCGAGGCGTTCGAGCCGGTCCTGCGTCGCGCCGGCGACCTCGGCTGGTGGCGGCGCGCCTACGTCTCCACCGCGTTCGGGTGCCCGTACACCGGGCGGGTCGAGCCGGCCGCGGCAGCGGCGGTCGGTCGCAAGCTCCTCGACCTCGGCGCCGACGAGATCTGCTTCGGTGACACGATCGGCGTCGGCGTCCCGAGCCAGGTCGGCGCCGTCACGACGGCCGCGACCGACGCAGGCATTCCCGTCGAGCGCATCGCGTTCCACTTCCACGACACGCGCGGGACGGCGCTCGCCAACGTCGTCGCCGGGATCGCCGACGGCGTTCGGTGCTTCGATTCCTCGGCCGGAGGAACCGGCGGCTGTCCGTACGCCCCGGGCGCGGCGGGCAACCTCGCCACGGAGGACCTCGTGTACCTCCTCGACGGCCTCGGAATCGAGCACGGCGTCCGGCTCGACGCTGTCCTCGAGGCCGCGCGATTCATCTCGAACGAGCTCGGCCGGCCG
Source organism: Candidatus Limnocylindrales bacterium (assembly GCA_036402715.1). Taxonomy (GTDB): domain Bacteria; phylum Chloroflexota; class Limnocylindria; order Limnocylindrales; family CSP1-4; genus JACDAV01. The sequence goes on along the minus strand of DASWSI010000264.1, from coordinate 7,011 downwards.
CTCGCGAGCAAGGTGGGCCAGGCGGGCGGCTGGGACCCCGTGACCGGCGCCGCGACGGGTCGCGCGGCAGGGTGAGCCGCAGTCGCGACCGGCGCCTCGACAGCCCGCACGGCACCGCGAGCGCGACGCTCAGAGAGCCGCGCGTGCTCCTGCTACCATCCCGCCCACGATGAACGGCGTTGTGCTCGTCCTCAACCAGAATTACGAGCCGCTCAACGTCTGCAACCTGCCCCGCGCCTTTCGCCTCGTGTTCGGCGAGAAGGCCGAAGTGATCGAGTACGACCACCAGGTGATTCGGACGCCGCGGACGGAGTTCCGCGCCCCGAGCGTCATCCGCCTCCAATACCAGATCCGGCGCCCGCGCCCGCGCGTGAAGCTCACCCGTCGCGAGGTGTTCGCCCGCGACCGCCACGCCTGCCAGTACTGCGGCCGGAACACGAGCGACCTGACGCTCGACCACATCGTTCCCCGGCATCGCGGCGGCGGCCACACGTGGGAGAACCTCGTCGCCGCGTGCAAGTCGTGCAATCACCGCAAGGGCGGGAAGCTCCTCGACGAGGCGCGGATGCGACTCATCCGGCCGCCGTTCGAGCCGCGGAGCGACGTGTACTCGCTCTTCACGCCATACCTCGCGGACGAGCACAACGAGGCCTGGCGGAGCTACCTCTTCCTGGGCCGCAACTGATCGCGGTCCCGGCGATGGAGACCGCTCGTCCGAACGGGACGTCGGGCCCGACCGAGACGGCGGCACCCGGAACCGACGCGAACGGCGGCGGCGACCGGATCGACGTCCCAGCTGCGGTCCTGGAGCTCCTCGAGACGCTCTGGGCCGCCGGTCACGCGGGCTGGGTCGTCGGTGGCTCGCTCCGGGATGCGTTCGTGGGCCGTCCGGCACTCGACTGGGATCTCGCGACGGACGCGCTGCCGGATCGCCTCCTCGCCATCTTCCCGGGTGCGGTGTACGAGAACCAGTTCGGAACCGTGGCGGTGCGGCACGGCGGGACGCTGTACGAGATCACGACGTTTCGCACGGACCACGACTACGCCGACTTCCGGCGGCCGCACCACGTCGAGTTCGGGACGTCGCTCGAGGAGGATCTCCGGCGCCGGGACTTCACTGTCAACGCGATGGCGTGGGGCGCAGCCGCCCCGACCGGCGGCGACCACCCGACGGCGGCGCTCGTCGATCCGTTCGATGGCCGCGGTGACGTCGCGCGGCGCGTGCTCCGCGCCGTTGGCGATCCGGCAGTCCGGTTCGAGGAGGACGCGCTCCGGATGATCCGCGCCGTCCGGCTCGCGGCGACGCTCGGGTTCGACATCGAGCCCGCCACGCTTGCCGCCATCTCGGCGCGCTCGGAGCTCGTCGCGCACCTGTCCGGGGAGCGCATCGGAGCGGAGCTCGGAAAGCTCCTCGCGGCACCGAGGCCATCGATCGGGCTCCGCCTGATGGCCGACACCGGGATCCTCGATCGGGTGTCGCCGGAGCTCGCGGCGCAGCGCGGGATCGCCCAGAACAAGCTCGCCGGCGAGGACCTCTGGGACCACACCGTCCGCGCCGTCGACGCGGCACCGGTAGACCGGCCGATCGTCCGCCTCGCCGCGCTGGTCCACGACATCGGCAAGCCGGCGACTGCCGCTGACGGCCACTTCTACGGTCACGATCGCGTCGGCGCGGACCTCGCCCGCGACGTGCTCGAGCGCCTCCGCTACCCGCGCGCGGTCATCGATCGCGTCGTCGCGCTTGTTCGGCTGCACATGTTCGACTACCAGGCGTCGTGGAGCGATCCGGCGGTCCGGCGATTCATCGGCAAGGTGGGCCGCGGGTCGCTCGACGAGCTGTTCGCGCTTCGCGCCGCGGACAACGTGGGGAGCGGCGTCGAGCCGGACGGCGCCGGCCTCGCGGAGCTGCGGCGCCGGGTCGACGAGCAGATCGCCGCGGATGCCGCGGTCGACCGAAGCGACCTCGCGGTCGACGGCGACGACCTCATCAGGGAGCTCGGCCTCAAGGGTGGCCCGGGAATCGGCCGAATCCTCGCCCAGCTACTGGATCGCGTCGTCGCCGACCCAGCGCTGAACGATCGCCCCACGCTCCTGCTCCTGGCCCGGACGCTCGTCGAGGACGAGCCGTGATCGAGATGCTCCTCGAGGCCGAGCGGGCGATGTCGTTCGGGCTCCTCGACCAGGCCGAGCGGCTGTACCGCCACGCCGCGGAGGCAGATCCCCGGAACTCGATCGCGGTGGTTGGTCTCGCCCGCGTCGCCATCGAGCGCGGCAACGACCAGGCGGCGTACGGCCTCGGGATGGCCGCACTCGAGATCGACGCGGAGAACCAGGCGGCACGCCGGCTCGTCGACCGCCTGACCGAGGTGATGCGCGAGCGCGGCGAGGCGATCCCCGTCGCGCCGCCCGCGCGCGCCGCCGCGCCCGCCGCGGCAACGCCTTCGCCCGCCGCGGCAACGCCGGCTACGCCGCCGACGCCTTCCGCCGCACCATCGTCGATGCCCCCTGCGCCCGTGCCCGTCGCGAAGGACGCGGCAACGCCCGCAACGCGTGCCACACGCCCCGTGACGCGCCGGCGCCTGAAGCGGTCCGGGCTCCTCGGGCGCCTGTTCGGTGGCCGTTCGTAGAAGGCTCGCGGGACGCACGGCGCAAGCCGTGGCACCATCGGGCGAGGCCGCAATCACGCCATCGCCGCGCTGCACGCGAACGCGGTCATCCGGAAGTCAGGGAGCTGGATGCGAATTCTCGTCACCGGGGGCGCCGGGTACGTCGGGTCTGTCTCCGTCGAGCACTTCCTCGCCGCGGGCCACGACGTCGTCGTGCTCGACGACCTGACGACGGGCCATCGATCGTCCGTACCGAAGGAGGCTCGGCTCGAAACCGCGTCCTACGGCGACGCCGACACGATGGTCGAGCTGCTCGGAAACGCGCGGATCGAGGCGATCCTCCATTGCGCCGCGCGGTCCCTCGTTGGCGAGTCGATCCAGAACCCCGCCAAGTACTACCGCGACAACGTCGCGGGCGGGATCGCGCTCCTCGAGGCCGCGCGGCAGACCGGCGTGAACCGGATCGTCTTCAGCTCGACAGCAGCCGTGTACGGCGCGCCGGAAGAGATCCCGATCACCGAGGACTCGCCGCTCCGTCCGATCAACCCGTACGGCGAGACGAAGCGGACGTTCGAGGGCGCGCTGCGGTGGTACGGCGCGGCGTACGGCCTTCGTGCCGTCAGCCTCCGCTACTTCAACGTCGCGGGAGCCACCGAACGGAACGGCGAGGTCCACAACCCGGAGACGCATCTCATCCCGAGCGTCCTCAAGGCCGTCGAGGGATCGGCCGAGCTGACGGTGTTCGGCGAGGACTATCCGACGCCGGACGGGACCTGCATCCGCGACTACATCCACGTCGCCGATCTCGCCGATGCGCACCTTCGCGCGCTGGATGCGACAGCGCCCGGCGACAAGCGTCTCGACCCCGCGACCGCGCTCCTCGTCTGCAACCTCGGGAGCGGCGGCGGCTTCAGCATCCGCGAGGTCCTCAAGGTCACCGAATCGATCGTCGGCAAGCCGGTGCCGCATTCGGTCGGACCGCGTCGCGCGGGCGATCCGCCGGTCCTCGTGGCGTCGACGCGGAAGGCGAATGACGTCCTGGGCTGGCAGCCGAAGCAGTCGACGCTCGAATCGATGGTCGGGTCCGCCTGGGAATGGCGACGGCATCACCCCGAGGCCCTGAAGGCGGGCTGACCACGGCGGGCGGCCCGAAGACGGGCGCTCCCGGGTCGCGTTGTACGATCCGGCCGATGCTTGGCCGTTCGACCGATGTCCGCAGCTGGCGCCCGCAACGGTTCGGACGTCGCGCCGCGCGCCACGTCGACGACCCGCTCGTCGAGCCGCTGTGGTCGGGGATCCGCGTCCTCGCCCACGTCTCTCCGGATGGCGTCGAGATGCTCGATGCCGAGGGCGGCGTGCAGCAGTGGCCTGACGTCGCCGCGGACCTCATCTCCGCTGTCGAGCCCAGCACGGCAGTCCTCGACGGGTACCTGACGACGGAGGCGAGCGAGAGTGGTGCGGTCGAGGCGGTGCCGCCCGTCCGGCCGCCGTCACCCGTCCAGATGGCGCGGCAGCTCCTGTGGTTCGGTGGCTCCGCGAATCGCCGCACGGAGCTGATCGATGCGCTCGAGGAGCAGCTGCCGCGAGCATTCGCACCGGGCGAGGAGGTCGTGTTCGTCGCCGTCGACATGCTGGCGATCGACGGGGAGCCCCTGCTCGATGTCCCGCTCCTGGAGCGCAAGCGCCTCCTCGAATCGGTCCTTCGCGAGCGCGATCGGGCGCGCCACGGGATGTACATCCGGCCGCCGGTCGGCGTCTGGGTGACGACGTGGCGAACGCTCGGCTTCCGGTCGATGGCGTACAAGGAGGCCAACGGCCGCTACGTCCCCGGCGAACCGAACGAGGGCTGGGCGCAGGCGCGCATCCCGGATCGTTGAGCCGCGGCAAGGGTCGCGCGCGGCCGAACGAGGCGCCGCGGCGCGAGCCGGTCGGCGGCTCGGCGCCCTTTCGGTGTACGGTGGGAACGTGCCTCCCGCCCCGCTGAATCCGTGCCCGCGACGGCCCTGACGCCGGCCGTCCGGGACGAGATCGCCCGGCTCGGTCGCGCGGACATCATGGTGGGAATCCCCAGCTTCAAGAACGCCGCGACGATCGGCTACGTCGTGCGCGCGGCGCAGGCCGGCCTCGTCCAGTACTTCCCGGATCTCCACCCCGTCGTCGTCAACTCGGACGCGGGATCGCCGGACGGCACGCAGCGCGTCGTCGTCGAGACGGAGCCGCCGGACTACATCGAGCAGATCCTCCTCGTCCGGCCGACGAATCGTCTCGACCGCGTGAGCCTCACCTACCCGGAGATCGACGGCGTCGGTGGCAAGGGCGCGGCGCTGCGGACGATCTTCGAGATGGCGGCCGCGCTCGAGGTCCAGGCGCTCGTCGTCGTCGATTCGGACCTCCGCTCGATCGTGCCCGAGTGGATCGAGCTCCTCGCCGGGCCGATCCTCAAGGGCGGCTACGACTTCGTCGCGCCGCTCTACGCGCGCTACAAGTACGACGGCACGATCACGAACACGGTCACATACCCGCTGACGCGGGCGCTGTACGGCAACCGGATCCGACAGCCGATCGGCGGCGACTTCGGCGTGTCGGGCGATCTGGTCCGCCACTACCTTTCGCTCGAGGACTGGACGCCGGACGTCAGCAAGTTCGGGATCGACATCTGGATGACAACGTCCGCGCTGGCCGGCGGATTCGCGGTCTGCCAGACGCGCCTCGGCGCGAAGATCCACGACCCGAAGGACCCCGGCTCGGATCTCGGGCCGATGTTCCGCCAGGTCGTCGGCACGATCCTCCGGCTCGCCGTCCGGCACGCCGACCAGTGGCTCACGATCCGCGGCAGCCACGACATCCCCGCCTACGGGTTCGAGCGGATCATCGACCCGCCGCCGCTCGACGTGAACACGCTTCGGCTCCTGACCGAATTTCACCAGGGCTCGCTGACGCTCGAGGACCGCTGGCGGACGATGTTCACGCCGACGAACGCCGAGACGCTCCTCGAGCTCGCGGCGGAAGCCGGACGGCTCGCCGATGCCACGAGCGCGCGACTCGGCCTGGGGGGCGACGCCGCGTCGACGACGGCAACCACGGCGGAGCTCGCGGACGCGCTCGCGGCGTTCCACTTCCCGGACGACCTCTGGGCGCGGCTCATCTACGACCTCGTCGTCGCCGCGCGACGCGCCGACGCGCCGCTCGAGCAGCTCGTCGCGGCGCTCGTGCCCGTCTACTTCGGGCGGGTGGGGAGCTTCGTCATCGAGAACCGCCACGTCACGACGGACCAGGCGGAGGAGCGGGTCGAGCGGCAGGCGCGCGAGTTCGAGCTGCTCAAGCCGTATCTGCTCGAGCGCTGGCACGAGCTCGACTCGGAGGACGTGGCATGAGCCCCGGCCGTTCGCCGCTGCCGGCGCGCATCCTCATCCCGGTCGCGAACCCGTCGACGGCGGAGGAGCTCATCGGTCTCGGGTCCGCGCTCCTCGAGCCGCGCGGCGGCGAGCTCACGGCGCTCGGGATCGTCGAGGTTCCCGAGGGCATGCCGCTGTCCGAGGGCGCCACGCGTGCCCGCCACGCACGGCGGCTTCTCCAGCGCGTCCTCGACTTCGCGCCGGAAGGGACGGCGATCCATCCGATCGTCCGGATCGGGCGACGCGCCGCCGAGGGGATCATCGAGGCGTCCGCCGAGCAGGAGTCCGATCTCATCATCTTCGGCTGGGGCGGCAAGACGCCCGTGCCGCGAAACGGCCATGGGCCCAGCATCATCTCGGCGACCATCGACGAGGTCGTCCGCGACGCGCCGTGCGACATCGCCGTGGTCAAGCAGCGCGGCTCCGGCCCGATCAAGCGGGTCCTCGTCCCGGTTCGCGGCGGCCCGCACGCGGAGCTCGCGATTCGGTTCGCGGATGCGATCGCGCGCCGCCATGACGCGCAGGTCGTCGTGCTGCATCTCGTGCCGCCCGGCATGACCCAGGCCGTGCGCGCGCAGGCCGAGCACGCGCTCGCCGCGTTCATCAAGCAGCACGTCCGGGGCCGCGCGGAGCCGGCCCTTCGCGAGGCGTCGAACGTCCGGAACGCCATCCTCCGCGAGGCCGACAAGGCCGACCTCGTCGTCATGGGCGCATCGGCCGCGCCGGGCGGCCAGGACCGCGAGTCGTATCTGTTCGGTGCCCTGCCGGAGGCGATCGCGACCCGGGCGCGGACGACGGTCATCGTCGTCAAGACCCGCGAGGGAATCGGGCGCCAGACGTTCGAGCAGCTCGCCCAGCGCGCGGAGACGCTCGCCGCCGCGGATCGGGCCGCGGAGGAGTCGCGGGCCGTTCCCGCGCGCGTCGAGCGCTGGTTCGGTGAATCGAACTTCCATCACGGGGAGTTCGGCGACCTCGGCCGCCTCGTCCAGCTGAAGGAGAAGCAGAACCTC
>DASWSI010000263.1:0-3292 GCA_036402715.1 Candidatus Limnocylindrales bacterium | reverse complement strand
GGCGCGATCGACTGGTCCGCCTTCTTCGGCGCGATTCATCAGGCGTCGTACGACGGCGCGGTCGGCCTCGAGTACGTGCCCACCCGCCCGGTCGACGCGACCCTGGCGGAGCTGCGCGTCGTGGACGCGCGCGGCTAGGTTCGCGGGTCGCCCAACGGCCTTCCGCTCTCGACGAGCGTCGCGGCGACGAGCCGAAGATCCTCGTCGCCTCCCACGTTGCCCGGGAACACGACGAGACTGAGCCCGGGCCAGCGGCTGCCGCGGCCGGATCGCCAGACCGGCACGCCCGGCACGACCTGCCCGAGGACGCGCGCGACGCGAATCCCGAGGCCCATCGTCGCGACATCGCTGCTCGTGATCCCGCCCTTCGCGATGACCCATGCCGGGCGGCGCTCGAGCGAGCGGACGACCGACACGAGCGTCGCGGAGATGCGCGCGGAGCGACGGACTCCGGCGTCCTCTGCGTCCGACGAGTCGCCGCCGAGCGGCGTTCGGCTCGTGGCGAGGATCGGTGTCCGGCCGCGCGCGAGCGCCGTGCCGGCGCGGGCGGCCGCATCGCGCCCGAGGCGCCCGGCGCGGCGCGCGTTCGCGGCCACATCCGCGTCGAGCTCGATCAGCTCAACAGGACACGGTGCGTCCGCGAGCAGCGCGTCAAGCTGGCGCGTCGTTCCGGCGACGTGCGACCCGACGACGACGAGACCCGGACCGCGGCCGACGGGGATCTCCGCAGCCACGAGCAACGGGTGATGCGGCTGGCCCGCGGCGGCGCGCACGTAGCTCGCGGCCGTTCGGACGATGAGTGGCACGCCGCGGCGCTCGGCGCGGAGCACCCCGGCCGCAACCACCTCGATGTCGCCGTCCGCCGCCGCGTTCGCGATGCACACGCTGCCCTGCGGCGCCGCGGCCAGGATGCGCGCCACCTCGTCCGGTCCCCCGGCGCGAATGGCGTCGAGCGACAGGCTGACGATGCCGGCCTGCCCGCCGCCGCGCATCGCGATCCAGGCACGCAGGTTCGATGCCGAATACCCGAACGCGGCGTCGCGCGCGAACTCTGTCTCAGCGACGGGGACGGTGTGTCCGTTTCGGACGAGGTAGTGGACATCGTCGATCGTGATCCGTCCGCCGTCCCCGAAGTACGGCGCGAGAACCGTCCGGGCGCCCTGGAGCCCGAAACCATGCGCGAGCGCGTCGACCTCGCCAGGGAAGTGGCCGCGGAGCGTCGAGTCGCTCCGGCTGACGACGCTGACACGGCGACCGGTCCGGTTCGATTCGGTCGCAATCGTTCGGCCGAGCCGCCGAGCGAGCGCTTCCGCGGCGCGCGCCGGGAGGCTTCGGCTGTTTGTGAGGATGAACAACGCCGGGACGCGAGCGGCGAGCAGCCGGCCGAGCTCGCCGATGCCCGGCAACGTGAGGACCGGGACATCGCGGACGGTCTGCGTTCCGGTCGGGTCGTCGTCGAGCACGACGAGCGTCCGCCCGCGCGCGAGGCGGCGGATCGTCGCCAGCTCGTCGAGCGGCCACGGCGGCGGGAGTCCATCGCGGGGGTCGCGCGCTGACGGCTCGGGCACCGGTTCGGTCACGGCGTGTGGCCGCCACCCCCGACGAGCTCCGCGAGCCGCTCCACGCCGAGACGCGGGCTGGCAAGGATCGGTGTGTCGCCGGCGTCACCGCCGAGCGTCGTCGCAACCCGCGCCATCGATGCCTGCGCGAGCACGATGACGTCGACGAGCGGCAGCAGGTCCCGGAGTCCCTCTCGGACCGCATCGTCGTGCCGGTTCAGGTCGCCCGCCTTGAGCGCGGCAAACGCACCCTCGCACAGCCGCGTGATCACGACGACCTGACGGTCCCCGGCGCGCCTGCGGATCAGCTCGGCGGTCGGCTCGAGCGTCGACGAGAGCGTCGCGATGACGCCGATCGCGGACCCGAGTGCGAGGGCGGCGTCCGCCATCGCCTCGTCGACCCGGACGACGGGCCAGCCGGTGCGCTCGCGAATCTCGTCCACGGCCGGCCCCACGGACGAGCACGTTACGAGGACGACGTCGCTGCCGTGATCGACGGCCGCGCCGACGAGCGACTCGAGGCGCCGCGCCGTCGCCTCCGGAATCCTTCCGGCCGCCACCGTCTCCTCGAGCAGTCCCTCGTCGACGACATCGGTCGTCGCGACGCCCGGGACGAGCTCGTTCGTCAGATCCCGGAAGACGGGCACGAGCCCGCGCACGGTGTGGACGAGTGTCACCCGCTTGGTCACGTCGTTCCTCCTGCCGCCGCCCACCACGGGCGCGCAACGCCGTCGATTCGCGTGGCGAGGCCGGCCAGGCGCGCGGCCGCGGCCGTCTCGAGGTCGCGGCGCATGTCCGGCGCGCCGATGGACGCCGACCAGATCGCCCGACCGGCGAGGAACCCGGATGCACCGCCGCGGCACGCGGCAACGGCGGCGTCGGCGAACCGGTCGCCCGATGTGCCGTTTGACAGCACGACCCACGGACATGCAAGCGCCTCGGTGAGGCGGCCACTCGCGGCCATGACCTCGTCGTCCGGCGCGGCCCCGAGCGTCGGCACCTCCGCCTTGTAGATGTCCGGGCGCAGCTCCCCGATTTCGCGGGCCGCGGCGAGGACCCCGTCCGCGTGGCGAGCGGGATCGAGCGGCCCGGTCGAAGTGCGCACGATCGCCTCGACGATCGCGGGCCGATCGCGCTCGGAGCACAACCGGACGAACCGCGCCACGGCACGAAGCATCCGGTCGCGCGGCCGGTCGAGATTCCAGATGACGAGCAGCTTGTACGCGTCGGCGACCGCGGCGATCGCGTCATCGGCGAGGACGTCGTCGTCGACATCGGTGTCCTCGACCGGCCCGCCCGCGGTCTGCGTCAATCGGTCAGCCGCGACGATGCAGCCAACGCCGGGGGCAATCGCGCCGGCGGCGCGGATGGGCGCGAAGCCATACGGGACATCGATCAGCACCGCCGAGGCGAACGGCGACAGGACGCGCGCGGCATCGACCTTGAACGACGAGAGCGCCGAGTCGGGAACGTCGCCGTCGCGCGCCGCCGCCAGCATCGTCCGCAGCGATTCCCGCTGGTCGAGCGCGAGCATCGCGAAGGCGCCGCTCGGCCGGGCGAGGGCGGCGAGCGCGTCAGCCGCGGGCATTCGTGGCCGTCCGCGCGGACGCTGTTGCCGGGCCCGCGGTGGGCTCGAGCTCGGCCGCCGCCCCGCCGCGCTGAAGAGCCGCCTCCAGGTGCGCCTCGAGCTCCGCTCCTGTCGGGATGGCGCTCCGTCCGTCGAGCGCGCGGCA
>DASWSI010000262.1:0-2409 GCA_036402715.1 Candidatus Limnocylindrales bacterium | reverse complement strand
GTCCCGGGGTTGTAGCCGCCGGCCGGCTCCGCGACGAGGGTGTAGGTCGCCGTCTCATGCGGCTGGAGGACGGCCGGGCCGGCGTCCGCGCGCCAGTACGCCGACATGGACTGGTTCGTGCTGACGGCGAAATGCGGTGCCAGCGGTCGCGACGACACGTTCTCGACCCGGACCTGGAGCCGCCACAGGCCGTGATTGCCGGCCGAGTGCGCATCCGCTCCCAGGATTTGCATCCTGAGCGGCGCCGCGGTCAGGACGGCGACCGCGAGGCACGCGAGCGCGGGCGCGACGAGGGCGGCGGCCAGGGCGGCGCGGCCCGGCCGACTCGTCAGCCTGGGCAGGGTCGGCTGCCACGCGCCCGCGAACCACGACCGAGGGACGGTGATCGCCGCGGCGACCCAGAGTGGGGTCATGAGGAGGTAGTACCCGTCCTGCGACCGGATCGAGAGGTAGAACACCAGCCACGGGAGCACGGTCAACGCGGGGCCGAGGGTTCGGATGAACAGCAGCGAGAGCACGACGAGCGCGGCGGCGAAGAGCAGCGTCGCGTACGAGTAGAAGTCGAGGGCGCCGCTGCCGTTCGTCAGGTAGTAGGTCAGGTCGATGAGCCCCTGGCCGTGCGGGACGCCGTGCTGGGTGAGCGGCAGGACGATGCCGCCCAGCCACGCGGCCGGGCCGTCGCGGACGATGAAGAAGGCGTTGATCGCGAGGAACGTCATGGCCGCGATCGCGGCGAACCTCGCGACGACGAGCAACGCCGCGCGTGGCGCGAGCTCGCGGCGGCGGACGGCGAACAGGCCGACGAGCAGGAACGGGACGAAGAACCACGCCAGCTGCTGCGCGGCGCACGCCGCGCCCAGCAGGATGCCGCGGACGACGCCGGCTCTCGCGAGCCTCCCAGCGACCCCCGTCGACGGCCAGTCGATGACGACCGGGATCAGGAGGACCATCGCGACGACCGCCGGATACCCGCCTCGTGCGTATCCGGGGAGCAGCGGGTAGGCGAGCATCACCGCCGTGCCTGCGGATCGCCACCGAACCGGGAGCAGCAGCCAGAGCGCGACACCCCCGGCGATGAGCGTGCCCGTCGTCACGGCCGTCGCGACGATGTTCCCCGGGAGAGATGGCAGGAGCCGCATCCCGACCGCGGTCAGGATCGCGGCGAGTGGGGGGTAGGCGTACGTCAGGTCGCCGCCGCCGTCCATCGTCTTGGTGAGCCCCACCCCGGGCTGGGTGAAGACCTGCGGCCACGGCACGCCGTAGACGTGCTGGCCGGCAAGCAGCGACGTCGCGGCCTGCGCCGTCAGCGCCCCCTCGTCACCGGGGCTCGGGTGAACGGCGTACGTCGCGAAGACGTGCGCAATCGCGACGACAAGGATCGCGAGATCGACGAGCACCATCGCGCGGAGCGTCGGAACGGTCAGCGCGAGGACGCCGAGCGCGAGGATCGCGCCGTAGATCGCCATGACGAGGACGGTCAGTCCGGGGTGGATCGTGACCGTATCCGTCCACACCGTGCGCGTGCCGATCAGCATGCTGATCACGGCGAGCAGCGCAAGGACGCGGTGCCAGAGCTGGACGTCGCCCCCGGCCTCTCGTCCGTTCGCGTGCGGGGTCATGCGTCTCCACGCGGTGGAAAGGGATCTCCATCCTCGTTGATGCCGCGCGTCAAAATGCGCGGCGTCGAGGGCGGCGATCGTCGATTTTCGTGACAGGCGCCGAACACGAAGGCGCCGCCGCGACGACACGCGTCGCCGCCGGTGGGCATTCGAGGCCGCGCGGGCACCTCGGAACCCCGACCGAGGAGGTCGCGTCTGGCCGGGAACCGATGCTAGACTCGCCGAGCCTGCGAATCGCCGTCCGGAGGGACCCACCCACCGTGGAGGACCTTCGCTCGACGGCCGTCACGGACGACCCCGTCCAGCGCCGCGACCTCATCCTGATCGAGCGTGCCCGCGGCGGTGACCTCGACGCGTTCAACGACCTCGTCACGTGCTACCAGGACCACCTCTATTCGCTCGTCGTGCGGATGGTCCCGGACCGAGACCAGGCCGCGGACGCCGTCCAGGAGGCGTTCTTCTCGGCCTATCGGAACCTGAACGGGTTCCGCGGCGGAAGCGTCCGCTCGTGGCTGAGCCGCATCTGCGTCAACGCCGCGATGGATGCCCAGCGGGCAAAGAAGCGGCGGCCGGTTCAGCCGTACCCGGAGCTCGAGGACGACACGTGGCAGCCGCGCGCCGGGGACGAGGCGGACCCGGTCCGGATCGTTCTCAAGGACGAGCGCTCGCGGGTGCTGACCGAAGCGCTCGCCCGGATCACCGCCGATCAGCGCGCCGCGATCCTGCTGTTCGATGTCGAGGGCTACGACTACGCCGAGATCGCCGAGATGACCGCCGTCTCGCTCGGGAC
>DASWSI010000261.1:0-3476 GCA_036402715.1 Candidatus Limnocylindrales bacterium | reverse complement strand
GCAGCGGTGCCCGTCGAGGCCGCCGGCCCGGTCGACGTCGCGGCCGGCGACGACGGGCTCGGGTTGGCGACCGGCGTGCATGCCCCGGCCATGAAGGCGACGGCGAGCAGCCCCGCCCACCGTCGTCGCGGTTTCGCGCGTGATGCCATAGCCGTCTCCTCCGCTCCCTCCAGCCGATCGTGAATCGATCGGCCTGCTAGCGCCAGTGATGTGGGTCGAAGGCGTCCGCGAGGGCGTCCCCGAGCAGGTTGAAGGCAAGGATCGTGATCATGATCGCGAGGCCGGGGAGGACCACGAGCCGCGGGTCGGAGTCGTAGTACCCCAGGTGCTGGCTGATCATCTGGCCCCACGTCGCGGTCGGGAGTGGAACGCCAACCCCCAGGAACGAGAGCGTCGCCTCGAACAGCACGGTCGACGCGATTCCCAGCGTCGCGTACACCGCGATGATCGACGTGAGGTGCGGCAGGACGTGGCGGATGACGATGCGCGGCGACGAGACGCCGGTCGCGCGCGCCGCCATCACGAACTCCGATTCGCGGAGGACGACCATCCGGCTGTAGACGATCCGGGCGACGCCGGTCCACAGGACGCCGGCGATGACCGCCACGACGAGCGCGAGGCTCGCCCCGACGATCGCGACGAGCGCGATGGCGAGCAGCAGCACGGGGAACGACAAAATCGCGTCCGTCGTGCGCATCAGCAGCGTCTCGATCGGGATCTGCAGCACGAAGCGTCGACGACCTCGACCGAGTGCCAGCGAGAACGTCCGCGCGAATGCGGCCACGGATCCCACGGTCACGCCGATCACGGTCGCGAGGACGTTGGCGACGATGCCGACGGTGAGCGAGGTTCGGGCACCGAACAGGAGCCGGCTCGCTTCGTCGCGGCCGAGAAGGTCCGTCCCGAGCGGAAATCCCGGCGACGGCCCGATCGGGTCGCCGTGGGCGTTCAGCCCCTCGCGCCGGAACTGCTGGTCCGGATCGTGCGGAGCGACGGCCGCCGCGAAGACCGCGAGAAGCACGAGCGCCGTGACGAGGAGCGTCCCGATCCAGAACGAGGGATTTGTCCGGAGCGTCCGCCAGACACGCGATCCCGAACGCTCGACCGCGACGTCGTGATCCGTCGTGTCACGTTCCGCGAAGGCCGCAGCGGGCTCGAGCGTCACCGACCCTCCTCCGATGAGGCATACGCCTGCAGGACGGAACCGGTTCACGACGGATGACGGTCGCCGCGAGCGCTCGCGAGTGTAGCAGCGGCGAAAATCGATTCTGGCGCTCGTGGCAGCCGGCGCGGCTGGCATGCGGTCCGTCGACGCGGCCCGACCGCCGCACGCTGAACGCTACCCGTCAGCCTCGGGCGCGCGCCCCCGTGATGAGTGCCGAGATCCGCGCCGCGTCCGGTGCGTCGCCTTCGTCGTCACTCGGCGTGTCGCGCGTCAGGAGCCCGACGATGGCCTCAGGCGGCAGCGCGGTCCGCTGCCCGACGAGCCGGGCAATTCGGGTGGGATCTCCCTGCGTCCGGCGCAGCTTGACGCGGTCGAGACCGGGCCACAGCCCAAGGGCGCGCGCAGCGTAATCGGTGGTGCGCGGTCGCGGCGCGACGCTGAGGGCTGCCATCAGGCGATCTCGTTCCTCGGACGGGACGCGAGGATACGCTCGGGCCGTGTAGTTGGAAAGTTACAACTAGTCGCGTCGCCGGGGTCGAACCCGGGACGCCGCTCAGTAGCTTCCCTTGCCGGCGGGAGACGACGGTGCTGCGGCCGGCGCGGAGGACTGCGCCGCGGGTGCAGCGGAGGCGCCTCCCGACCCAGCGGGTGCGGCCGACGCCCCCGGACCGGTGCATGCGGCCGCAGCGAGGCAGACGCCGAGCACGATCGCCGTCAGGGATGAGACGAGACGTAACTTCATCATGCGCGATGGTACGCACGCGATGGCTCGCCGGTTCTCCGACGTCGGCGATCATGACGGCGTGCAGCCGGACGGGTACGAGCTGATCGATGCCGGAGACGGGCGACGCCTCGAGCGATTCGGGGCGCTGGTCGTCGATCGTCCGTCTCCGTCCGCGGACGAGCCGCCGCGTGACGCCGACGCGTGGGCCGGCGCAGATCTCCGGTTCTTCCGATACGCGGGCTGGGAGCCGGCGGCGGAGGACGTCGATCCGTGGCGGATCGAGCTCGCGGGGCTGACGCTCGAGCTCCGCGCGACGGACACCGGCCAGGTGGGTGTGTTTCCCGAGCAGGCACCGAACTGGCAGTGGCTCCGTCGCCAGGTGGAGGCGCGCGCGGGGACGGACCCCGCGCCGCGTGTCGCGGACGAGCGGGACGAGGCCGAGGCGGCCGCGGCGGTGCCCGAGAGCCGTGGATCCGCGGCCCCTTCCGTCCTCAATCTGTTCGCCTACACCGGCGTCGCGACGCTCGTCGCCGCGGCCGGAGGAGCGTCCGTCGCGCACGTCGACGGATCGCGGCCGTCGGTCGCGTGGGCGCGCCGCAACGCGGAGCTGTCGGGCCTCGAATCCGCGCCGGTGAGGTGGCTCGTCGACGACGCCGAGGCGTTCGTCGCGCGCGAGCTTCGGCGGGGGCGGCGGTATGACGGCTTCGTCCTCGACCCGCCGAGCTACGGCCACGCCGCGGGCCGCGGCTCGTGGCGGCTCGAGGAGCGGCTCGAACCACTTCTCCGTGCGTGTGCCGACATCGCCAGCCGCGCACCATTCGTCGCGCTGACGGCGCACACACCGGGGTTCGACGGGCCGCGGCTGGCGGAGCTGATCGCCGACACGTTCCGCGCACAGCATCGCGACATCGATGCCGGCGATCTCACGCTCTCCGCGAGGAGCGGGGCACGGCTCCGGCTCGGCTCCTTCGCCCGCTGGCCGCGCTCCGCGGCCGCCGCGGGGGCGATGATCCGCGGATGATGAGCAACGACATCGCGAGTCCGGCGAATCCGCGGATCCGGGCCGTCGCCAAGCTCCGTGACCGTCGCGAGCGCGACCGAACGGGATTGACGGTCGTCGACGGAACCCGCGAGATCCAGCGCGCGCTCGACGGCCGCGCGAGCGTCACGGAGGCGTTCGTCTGCGCCGCGCTCGCCACGTCTGCCGATGCGCGGCGCGCGTTGTCGGCCCTCGAGTCCGCCGGCATACGCCTCACCGCCGTGTCCGCGGCCGCGTTCGAGAAGATCGCGTTCGGTGACCGGGCCGAGGGGATCGTCGCCGTCGTCAGACCACCGTCGGCGGAGCTGGCCTCGCTCCGGCTCCCGGCGGATCCGCTCGTCGTCGTCCTCGAGGCGGTCGAGAAGCCCGGCAACCTGGGCGCCGCGCTTCGGAGCGCCGATGGCGCGGGTGCGGATGCCGTGATCGCCGCCGACCCGAACACGGATGTCTTCAATCCGAACACGATTCGGGCGAGCGCCGGAACGGTCTTCAGCGTGCCGATCGCCGCCGCGCCAACGCCGGACGTCCTGGCGTTCCTGCGCGACTCG
>DASWSI010000260.1:0-2060 GCA_036402715.1 Candidatus Limnocylindrales bacterium | reverse complement strand
CGGATCGCGACGAACGTCTGCCTCGACATGCTGGGATCCAGCCAGCGGCGGGCACGCCCCATGGATCTATCGGGCCCGTCGACGGCAGACCGGCCGCTTCCGGCGCCGCTCGCGGAGAACCTCTGGATCGAGCCCGTGCCGGATGCGAGGGTCGTATCCGCCGGCGGCGACCCTGCGGACGTCGCGGTCGCGCGCGAATCGATCCGCCTCGCGTTCGTCGCGGCCCTGCAGCACCTTCCGCCACGCCAGCGCGCCGTCCTGATCCTCCGCGAGGTCCTCCACTGGCGAGCGGAGGAGGTCGCCGAGCTGCTCGGAACAACGGTCGCCTCCGTGAACAGCGCGCTCCAGCGGGCACGAGCGACGCTCGGCTCGAAGGACATTCGATCGGACGAGGCGTCCGGACCGCTCAACGACGAGCAGCGCGCGCTTCTCGATCGCTACGTCGAGGCATTCGAGCAGTACGACATGGACAAGCTCACGGCGCTCCTGCAGGAGGACGCGACCTGGTCGATGCCGCCGTTCGACCTGTGGCTGCAGACCCACGACGACATCCGGCGCTGGTGCCTGGGACCCGGGATCGCGTGCGACGGCTCGCGGCTCATCCCGACGGTCGCAAACGGATCGCCGGCATTCGGCCAGTACAAGCCGAGCCCCTCGGGCGGCCTGGAGCCATGGTCCCTTCAGGTCCTCGAGCTGTCAGGCGGCCGGATCAGCGGGATCACGTTCTTCCTCGACACGGCACGGTTCTTCCCGCTCTTCGGCCTTCCGCCCAGGCTGGACGCCTAGTCCGGCGCGCAGGGGAGGACGGCCTCGAGCCCGGCCAGGGCGAGCAGGTCCCGCAGCTCGATCGTCGAGTTGGTGAGCCGAAGTCCCTTTCCCAGCCTCCGGGCCGCGAGCGCGAGCTGCGCCAGGGCGTCGACCGTCACGAGGTCCACGCTGCGGAGGGGGCCGACGTCGCACAAGATCCCGAGACACTCCTGCGCCGCGGCGACCCGCCGCATCTGGCGGACCACCTCCGGAACGTCGGCGGGCGCGAACGAGCCGCCGACGACGACAACCGCATCGCTCAAGCCGTGACCTCCTGCCACAGAGACCGGGAGGAGTGGGGAAACTCATCGGCCGCCCGGACCACGACCGGGGTCGCCGAGGCATGACGGCTGCCAATGCGTGAGAGACTCGTGCGCGTGAGGATCCGCGCCGCGTCGCCGACCCCCGGGCCACGGATCTCGCGCCGCGACCTGCTCCGGGGAACCGTGCTCGGCGCGACGGCGATCGCCCTCGCGGGGTGCGGGTCGAGCGTGCCGGCGTCCACGGGGACCCCGAGTGGAGAGCCTTCCGGGTCGGCCTCGACGAGCCCGCCGCCGAGCCCGCGCGGGACGGCGTCACCGCCCGCCACGCCCGCGTCCACGCCCGGCCCAACCGCCTCCGCGACCACGGCCGCGCCGACGCTCCGGCAGAAGATCGCGAGCCTGATCGTCGTCGGGTTCCGCGGCTCGACGCTGAGTGCCGCGCCATGGCTCCGGACCGCGCTCCGCGACGGCCTCGGTGGCGTGGTGCTGTTCGATCGTGACCAGCTCACCGGCGCTCGCCGAAACGTCGTGTCGCGGACGCAGCTCAGCGGCCTGGTCCGTGACCTCCGCGCGGCTGCGGGCGGTCGCGAGATCATCGTGAGCATCGACGAAGAGGGCGGCATCGTCACCCGGCTCTCGCCGACATGGGGATTTCCCGCTGTCGCGTCAGAGGCCCAGATCGGCCGGGGCACGGTTGCCGGAGCACGCACGTGGGCGACCGGGATCGCGTCGACGCTGTCGTCCGTGGGCGTCAACCTGAACTTCGCGCCCGTCGTCGACCTCGACGTCAACCCGAACAGCCCGGCGATCGGTGGGCTCGATCGGTCGTTCGGCGCGAACGCGGACGTCGTCGTCGCCATGGCGACGGCGGAGATCGATGCACACCGCCGGGCGGGGATCCGGACGACGCTCAAGCACTTCCCCGGAATCGGCAGCTCGACGACGAACACGGACTTCGGCGTCGCGGACGTGACGAAGACGTGGTCGCGC
>DASWSI010000259.1:0-4455 GCA_036402715.1 Candidatus Limnocylindrales bacterium | reverse complement strand
CTGATCCTCCTCAACGGGATCGTCCTCGGCAACGGCGGAGTGGTGACCGGGACCCGGACGCCGAGCCCGCCCCCGAGCGTGGTCGCGTCACCGTCCGGCAGCGCCGGCTCGAGCGCGTCCCCGTCGCCGAGCGGCTCGGGCGCGGCGAGTGGCTCGCCGAGCGCGAGTGGCTCCGGCACCGCGCCGAGCCCGGCCGCAAGCCCAGCCGCGTCGCCGTCCTGACGGCGAACCGACCCGCGCGTCCGCCGGCATGCGGCGCGTCCGGCGGCGCGCGCGACCGCTGAGTCGCCGCCTCGACGCAAGACCGTGGCCGTGGCGATTCGAACGGGGTGACCGCGAGCGGCTCGTATCCTCCGGCGATGAGCGAGGGGCGGCGAGCTCCGAACCCGGCGCGGGAGGCGATGGTCGCCAAACAGCTGCGCGCGCGCGGCATCGCTGACGAGCGGGTCCTCCGGGTGATGGCGGAGCTGCCGCGCGAGGCGTTCATTCCGGGTCCCGGCCGCGCGGCCGCGTACGACGACATGGCGCTCCCCATCGCCGCGGGCCAGACGATCAGCCAGCCCTATGTCGTCGCCCGGATGACGGAGCTGCTCGAGACGCGACCCGGAGACCGGATCCTCGAGATCGGGACGGGCTCCGGGTACCAGGCCGCGGTCCTCGCGTCCCTCGGGTGTCGAGTCGTGTCGTACGAGCGGCATGCGGCGCTGGCCGATAGCGCTCGGGCCGACCTCGTCGAGAACGGGCTCGACGGGCTCGTCGACGTCAGGCTCGGCGACGGGAGCGGCGGCGATCCGGCCGGCGCGCCGTGGGACGGGATCATCGTGACCGCAGCGGCGCCGCGGATCCCGGCGCGACTCCCCGAGCAGCTTGCCGACGGGCGCCGGCTCGTGGTCCCGGTCGGGCGCCCGGACCACCAGGAGCTCATCGTCGTGGAGCGCCGCGGGACCGCGTTCCGGGAATGGTCGGACGGGCCGGTCGTCTTCGTCCCGCTCGTGGGTGCGGACGGCTACCCGGCGTAGCGCGGAGGACGTCCGTCGGCCGCGGTGAGCCGGCTACCGTGGGTGTGGCCGCGGCGCTTCCCGCACGGCCCCTCGGCGCTCGCCCGGGCGCTCGATCCGCGTCGCGGGCGCGGGAGGCGGCTCGGTATACTCGCGCGGCATGACCCACGTCTTCGTCGCGCCGCACCCCGACGATGTCGCATTGTCCTGTGGCGGCCTCATCGCGAGCCTCCGCGAGCTCGGCCAGAACGTCACGATCCTGACCGTGTTCTCGGGCGGGAGCACGACCGGCGACCTCACGACGTACCAGCGCGAAGCGCTCGGGTTCGGGACCAAGGCGATGTGGCCCGTCACGGAGGCGTTCAACCGCGCCAACGTCGCGAATGACTGGCCTCTCCCCGATCCATCGATCGCCCCGCCGTGGGCCGCCGGATCGGACCGGCTCGAGGCGACCCAGGCGGACGCGGACGCCGCCGCGAAGCGGTTCTGGCAGCGGTCGTCGTGGTATCGGCGGGCGAGCATCCGCAACGAGCCGCTCGCCGGGCAGGCGGTCATCGACACGGTGCCGACCCAGGGAGCCGTCTACACGGACGAGGTCGTCGAGGCTGCCGCGGCAGGCGAGCTCGTCGCCCAGCGGCGAGTCGAGGACGAGCGCTTCGCCTACTTCGCCGAAGCATCGATCGTCTTCCTCGACCTGCCTGACGCCGTGTTCCGCGGCTACGAGGGCGACGATCAGCTGCTCGGCGGACCGCGCGAGGACGACGTCGCCCCGTACGAGATCATCCGCCGCGAGATCGCGCGCCTCGAGCCGCAGCGCGTCTACCTGCCGCTCGGCGTCGGCAATCACGTCGACCACCGGCTCTGCGCGGAGGCAGGCGTCCGGCTGCTCCACGAAAGCCGCCGCTGGGTGATGCCGGGCCCCGAATACGCCGGCATCGTGACGTTCTACGAGGACTTCCCGTACGCGTGGTGGAACGACTTCCGCCGGCTCGAGGACCTGCCGCTCGGTGGCGTCGGGGACATCCCGCCGGACGTCTCGCTCGTCCCGGAGTACGCCGACATCACCGATCAGCTCGAGCGGAAGATCACCGGCATCCGGCTGTACGAGAGCCAGCTCGATCGGTTGTTCGGCGGGACGCGCGAGATGGCCGATGCGGTCCGGTCGCACGGCCTCCAGATGGGCGCGCTCGGGCACGTCAACGGCTTCGCCGAGCGCTACTGGGCATCGGAGCGGATCTGACACTCGAGGCGCGGTCTGCTGCCACTCCGACGTGGCGATGGACGCGTCCCCAAGTCGCGGCCGTCGGCGTCGCGACGGTCGCGGCGGTTCTCATCCGGCTCATCCTCCTGCCAACGGCGGGCCTGTCGGGCGATATCGGCCAGTTCGTCATCTGGGTCCACGGGCTCGCGACGCAGCCGTTCGGTCATGCCTACGACCAGGACATCTCGTTCCCGCCGGTGATGGTCTACGTGTGGGGGCTCCTCGCGGCAGTCCAGCCGGCGTTCCGAACGGCGATGGACTCGAGCGACGTCGGCATCCGCGTCCTCATGAAGCTGCCGGCGGTCGCCGCGGATGTCGGCCTGGTCCTCGGTGTCGCGTACGCGCTCCGCGCGCGACCGGGCTGGGCCGCGGCCGCGGCGCTGGCGGTCGCGCTGCACCCGGCGGTCATCGACGTCGGGGCGTGGTGGGGCCAGTACGAGTCCGTGTACGTCCTCGCCGCGCTGGTCGCGTACCTGCTCGCGGTGGGCGGGCGCCCCGGCTGGGCGGCGGTCGCGCTCGGTGTCGCCGTCATGACGAAGCCGCAGGCACTTCCCTTCGTGGTCCCGTTCGCGGCCTGGTATCTCGCGCGGTACGGCGTTCGGGGGAGCTTTCGCTACGGCGCCGTTGGCGCGGCCACGGTCGTGGTCCTGTGGCTGCCGTTCGTCGCGGCCGGTGGACCCGTCCACTACCTCCAGAACCTCGCCGCGTACCAGGGCGGCATTTTCGCGATCCTGTCGTTGCGGGCATGGAACGCCTGGTGGCTCGTCCAGGATGCCGTCGGTGGCGGCAGCTTCGTCGGCGACTCGGCTGCGATCGCCGGTCCGATCACGCTTCGGATGCTCGGCTACATCGTCGCGGGTCTGCTCGAGGCGCTCGTGTTCGTGGCCGTCTTCCGCGCCCCGACCGCACGGACGCTGGCCATCGGCATCGCGGCCGCGTCACTCGTTGCCTTCGCGGCGCTGACATCGATGCACGAGCGGTACGCCTTCGCGGCCGTCGTCTTCCTCGCCCTCGCGCTGCCTGATGCGCGGGTCCGCTCGATCTGGCTCGCGTTCAGCGTCGCGTACGTCGCCAACCTGCTGGCCGCGGCGCCGCCCACCGAGGCGATCCTCGCGGCGCTGCCCATCCGCGGCCCGATCGCGACGCTCGGCACCGTCACGATCCTCGCCGCGACCGCGGCCGTCCTCTACGTGCTGCTCCGCGCATCGCGTCGGGAAGAGACGTCACCCGCACTCCGTGGCGCGCCAGCAGCGGCAACGTGACGGTCGATCGGGCGGTCGACGCGCGCCAGAGCGGCCGAAGCTTCGCCGGGTTCGATCGGTTCGACGCGGCGATGGCGATCGCGGGAGTGGCAGGTGGGGCACTCCTCATCTGGCTCGGCCTGGGCCTGACGTTCTTCTGGGATGAATGGGACTGGATCGAGACGCGGTCGCTCGCGGACGTCCCACAGTGGTTCGTGCCGCACAACGAGCACTGGTCGACGCTGCCGGCCATCGCCTACCGGTTGCTCGTCGAGACCGTTGGGCTCGGCTCGTACGTCCCGTACCACGCGCTGCTCATCGCGATCCACGTCGTCGTCGCGGCTGCCGTCTACGCCCTCGTTCGGCGCACGAGCGGGCCGTGGGTCGCGCTCGTCGCCGGCGTCGTGATCCTGCTCTTCGGCAGTGGGTTCGAGAATCTGTTCTGGGCGTTCCAGATCGGGTTCGTCGGGACGACAGCCCTCTGTCTCGGTGCGCTGCTCGTCCTCGACGCGCCACCCACGCCGCGACGCGTCGGCGCCCTGCTCGCGCTCCTGCTCGCCGGCCTGGCGACCTCGGGACTCGGCCTTCCGATGGCCGTGGTCGTTGGCGTCGAGGTGCTGCTCAGGCCGGCCTGGCGGCGCCACGCCTGGATTCTCGCGGTCGCAGCCGCGGCGTTCGCCGTGTGGTTCGTGCTGGTCGGCCGGACCGGGGTTGGCGCGGAGGGGAACCCGGGCACGGTCGCCGCGATCCTCAACGTGCCGCGAACGATCGTCGAGGGGATCAGCGCGAGTGCCGGCGGGGTCACGGGCCTCGGGCCCTCCCTGGGAATCATCCCGGCACTCGCGCTGTTCATCGTCGCGGCGCGACGCGCGGTCGCTCGTCGGTTGAGCGTTCGGGCAGCAGCGTGCCTGTTGGGGATCGTGGCGCTCTACGCGCTCGTCGGGCTCGCCCGCGC
>DASWSI010000258.1:0-3110 GCA_036402715.1 Candidatus Limnocylindrales bacterium | reverse complement strand
CCGGTGAAGGGCGATCGTCAGCTCGACGACGCCAAGCGACGAGCCGAGATGCCCGCCCGTGCGCGCGACCGTCCGGATGATCTCCTCGCGGATCTCATGGGCGAGCTGGGTGAGCTCGGCGTCCGTGAGGCCGCGAAGGTCCGCCGGTCCGCGGAGGTTGGCAAGGATCGACACGCGTGCGCTGCTCCTGTTCCCGCCGTTGCTGTCGTGATGCCCCCACCGGACGCCCGGAGCCTCGCGGCGGTGACGCGGTGCCCCTACCCATGGTTCGCGGCAGGCAACGGATCGGATGGGTCGTCTCGGCCGAGTCTAGCCCGGTCCGGGCGATCCCCCTTGCAGGATACCTGATACCGCTAGCGCGCAGGTTTCGGGAACCGCCGGCGCGACGCCGCCTGGCGCCGGTCAGCCTTCCTGCGCGTCGTCGGGCAGGACGTCGACCGCCTGGAGGCCGCGCCCCGCGACGGCGACGAGCTGTCTGACCCGGAGGTCCGCGTCCGTCAGAAGCCGGTTGCAGTGCTCGAGAAGCGCGGCCCCGCGCTCGTGGAGCGCGAGTGCCTGCTCGAGTGGCTGGCCACCGGCCTCGAGCTCCGCGACCGTCCGCTGGAGCTCCGCGAGCGCCTCGTCGAAGCCGAGCTTCTCGATCGCCGGATCAGTCGATTCGGTCACGCGGCTCCTCGTCGTGCCGGTCCGCCCAGCGCTGGATCCGCGGCTGGACGAGCATACCAATGACGATCCCGGCGAAGAGCACGACGCACGCGATCACCCCGACGAGCGCGACGTCAGCGAGCGTCATCCGCGTCCACGGTCGCGGCGACATCGCCACCGGCGACGCGGATCCGGAGCGCCGTGCCGGATGGCGCCTCCGCGGTGTCGCGAACGATCGCGTCGTCGGCGCGGCGGCGGACGATCGCGTAGCCACGATCGAGCGTCGCCTGGGGCCCGAGGACCGCGAGCGCGGCGGCAGCCTGGTCGATCCCGGCCCGCGCGGCGTCGAGGCGCCGAGCGGCGAGTCTCGGGAGCGCGTCCGCGGCCCGGTCGAGGCGCGCCCTGTCCGATCCGAGGCGTCCGTCGACCGCCCGCGTCGCCCGGTCGAAGAGCAGGCCGGTCAGCTCGCGCGCCGCCGCGAGCCGGGCGACCGGGCTGACCCGATCCAGCGCCCGGCGCTCCGCCGCGAGCTCGGCTGCGGCGCCGGCGAGGCGGCGCTCCGCCGCGATCCGGAGCCGGTCGCCGGCTCGCCGCAGCGACCCCGCGAACTCGGTCCGGTCCGGGACGACGATCTCCGCGGCCGCGGACGGCGTCGGAGCGCGGACGTCCGCGGCGAAGTCCGCCAACGTCACGTCGACCTCGTGGCCGACACCGCAGACGACGGGCACCTTGTGCGCGACGACGGCGCGGACGACGGACTCGTCGTTGAACGCCCACAGGTCCTCGAGCGATCCGCCGCCGCGGGCCAGGATCGTGACGGTCGGGGCGTCGTCGGCGCGGCCGTCCGCCCGGCACTCCTCGATGTGGCGCTCGAGGCGCCGGAACGCGGTCACGATGCTCGCCGGCGCGCCGTCGCCCTGGACCTTGCAGGCGACGAGGACGACCCGGGCCAGGGGCCAGCGGCGCGCGAGCACGTGGCAGATGTCGCGCCAGACCGCGCCGGTCGGGCTCGTGATCACGGCGATCGTCGCGGGCCGCGTCGGCAGCGGCCGCTTCCGCGCCGAATCGAACAGCCCTTCTGCCGCGAGCCGGGCCTTGAGCGCCTCGAATCGGAGGGCGAGGTCACCGAAGCCCGCCGGCTGGATCGACTCGACGTAAAGCTGGAGCGCTCCCTGGGGCTCGAACAGGTCGATCCGGCCGTGGACGACGATCCGCAGCCCTGCCTGCGGCTCGAATGCCGAGCGGAGCCGGTCGTCGCGGAACCACACGCACTGGAGCTGGCTGCGCTCGTCCTTCAGGGCGAAATACGCGTGCCCCGCGCTCGACACCGTGACCCGCCCGACTTCCCCCTCGACCCACAGGTCGCGCAGCCGCTCGTCGGCGTGAACCGCACCCTTGACGGCCTTCGTGACCTCACTGACGCCGAGGATCCGGAGTCCGAACGTTCCTGGCGGCGCGGCGACGGAACGACCGCTCCGCCCGGGACCTGAGTCTGCCGACGAATCCGGAGCGGGACGAGGTGCCGGCGGCCGAGACGGCGCGGTCGGCCCGACGGCGTCCCACGCGGGCAGCGCCCAGTCGGGCGGATCGGGGCGCGTCACGATGCCCTCCGAGCGCGCGGGCGGCGCCGGGGCGCGGCGGCGATCCGGCGCAACGTCGTCACCGCGGCATCACCGGTCAGACTCGCGTCTGGTACTCCCCGGTCCGCGTGTCGACGCGGATCGTGTCGCCCGTCTCGACGAAGATCGGGACCTGGACGACGAGACCGCTTTCGGTCGTCGCCGGCTTTCGGGCCCCGGTCTGGGTATCGCCGGCGAAGCCCGGCTCCGTGTCGCGAACGACGAGGTCGACCGCGACCGGCAGCTCCACGCCGATCGTCTCGCCCTGGTACGAGGTCCGATCGAGCGTCATCCCGTCGACGAGGTACGGCGCGACGTCACCGAGCTGCGCCGAGCTGAGGCTGAACTGGTCGTACGTGTCCGTGTCCATGAAGTGGTAGTCGTCGTCGTCGCGGTAGAGGAACTGGACCGGCCGGCGCTCCATCGACGCGCGGGGCCACTTCGTCCCGGCCTGGAACGACCGCTCCACCGTCTGGCCGCGCTTGATGTTGCGCAACGTGATCCGGACCTGCGCAGACCCGCGGCCCATCTTGATGTGGTGGTAGTCGAGGATCTGCCACAGCTCGCCGTCGAGCTCGATGGCGACGCCCTTGCGCAGTTCGCCGGTGCTGATCATGGGTGGTGGGCTCCTGCGGCGGTCGCCGCGCGCGATGCCGCCGGGCGACGGTCAATTTCGGTTCCGGGATTGTATCCGAGGCGACCGGCGCGACCTCAGCGACCGACGACGAGGACCTCGCGCGGAAACTGCGTCAGCCGCTCGACGGTCCCCGCGGCGGCGTCGATCGCGATGAGGTCCTCGATCCGGACGCCCATCTCGTCCTCGAGGTAGATCCCGGGCTCGACCGA
>DASWSI010000257.1:0-4201 GCA_036402715.1 Candidatus Limnocylindrales bacterium | reverse complement strand
CCGCTCCGTCAGCCCGGCGACGCTCGCGCCGCTCGCGATCGGGCTGCTCGCGCTCGTCGTCGGGACCGCGTTCGGGTGGGATGCGCGGCTCGTCGACGCGATCGTTGCGCCGCCGCCGTTGATCCGCGCCGCGCTCGCGGGGCTGGCGGCCGCGGTCGGCGTCGCGCTGCTCGCGGCATCGCTGCGGCGACTCGGCGCGGAGCACGATCGCATCGCCGGCGAGCCGCCGGACATGCCGACGATGGTCCGCGGCATCCGGCTCGCGTTCCTCGCCGTCGCTGCATTCGCCGCGGCCGTCGGCTGGGTGGTCGGGAATCCGCTCCCGATCGTCATCGCGCTCGTCATCGCGGGCGTCGACGTCATCGAGACGTCGTTCCTGCTGCTCGTCGTGACCGTCCGTCGAGGCTGATCAGGCTTCTGCGGCCGGGACCGGGCCGCTACGCGATTTCGGCGTTGACCTCGGCGCATTCGAGGTGCAGCATCCGCCGATCGTCGCTCGGAGGAGGGTGGTCCCATGGCCCGTCACGTTGGCCCGCGATCCGCGCTTGCGGCACTTGCGGCCGGTGCCTTGGCGGCATCGATCCTGGCCGTCGCCATCGTGGCCCGCCCAACGGGAGGCGATCCGGGCCCGGGTTCGGCTGCCCGCGGCGGACCGGACACCGACACGAATGCCGAGGCCGTCGAGCAGCGCCAGCAGATCTCCGAGCGAACGGAGGCGTATCAGGACGCCGTGCGCGCCGGGCGTGCTGGTCAGACGCGGACCGCGAACGCCGCGCCCGTGACCGGCTGGGTGGGCGAGCGACCGTTCGACACGGCAGCGGACGACTGGGAGCCCGCCATCGCCGCAGACCCGAAGGCGCCGTGGGTCTATGCGCTCGTGACCCGCTACGGGACGTCGAAGCCGTGCCCCGGCAATTGCCCGACTCCGTACATCGCCGTCGGCGTGAGCTCCGATGGCGGCGCGACCTGGACCGAGGGCGCGCCGCTGTGTGCCTGCAAGGGATCCGGTCAGTTCGATCCGATCATCGAGGTCGTGCCGAACACGGGGCAGGTCTACGCCCTGTACATGAACGGGTTCAACGTCCTGTTCACGAAGTCCACCGATCACGCACGGACGTGGTCCGCCCCGGTGGCGACGTACGGGAACGTCTCCTGGAACGACAAGCCGATCATCGCGGAGAGCGACGACGGGCGCGACGTTTACGTTGCCTTCAACGGCCCGACGGGTGGTGACCCGTGGATCGCCCAGTCACACGACTTCGGGGCGAGCTGGAGCCAGCGCAAGGTCGTCGACAGCAGCCGCTACATCTTCGCCTTCGACGGCGACGTGTCGCCGGACGGCACCGTCTCGTTCGCGGAGACGAGCCTCCTGTACGGGGGCGGCGGGAACAAGGGGACGTATCCCGTGGGCGCGATCGAGGAGCACGTCTTCATCTCGCGCGACCGCGGGACGACGTTCGAGGATCATCTCGTCGCCCAGGTGCAGCCGGGAGTCGCGTGCGTCGCCGACGGCTGCACGCCGGACTACTACCTGGCCCACGGCGCTTTGTCCGCGGACGCGAATGGGGCGCTCGTGCTGCTCTACGACGGCGCGACGACGACGGGCGGCAACCAGACGATCGGTGCTCGTCGCTCGACGGACGGTGGCCGAACGTGGAGTTCGGCCGTGACGCTGTCGAAGGCCGGCGAGGAGGCGACGAGCCCAGCGGTCGAGTCGCGCGGCGCCGGGGATGTCCGGGCCTGGTGGATGGAGACAGCCGGCGGCAACCCGGACGCGTGGAACGTCTGGTACCGAACATCCGCCGATGGCGGAGCGACGTGGGCTGCGCCGGTCCGTCTGTCCGACGCCGCCAGCGGGGCGGGATACAAGACCGCCGCAGGGTTCATGGAGGTCTACGGCGACTACGGCGAGCTTGCGATCACGAGCACGGGCAAGTCGATCGCGATCTGGGGCGAGGGGTTCAGCTACACCGGACCCGGCGGCGTGTGGTTCAACCGGCAGCAGTGACCTAGTCGCAGCTCGTTCCGATCGGCGGCGGCTCCACGCTGGTCAGGTACGCCTCGAGCGCACGGCGGACGCACGAGCTCACGAGGAATGAGGTGTGGCCCTCGCCGCGATGCGTCACGAGGACGCCGGTCCTGAGCTCGGTCGCCAGCGACTTCGCCCACGCGTATGGCGTCGCCGGATCCCCGGTCGTCCCGACGACAACGATCGGCGGTGCACCCACCGCAGCCACGGCGTGGGGCGTCCGGGTCGCCGGCGTCGGCCAGAAGGCGCAGACGAGGTCGTTGTACGCGGCGTAATCGGCGAAGTCCGGCGCCTTCGGCCGAACCCGGTTCGCGAGCGCCGTGTACGAACCCACGTCGTGCGACGCCGGGTAGTCGAGGCATGTGTTCGCGGCGTACGCGTCGATCTGGTTGAGGTACGACCCGTTCTTGTTGCGGCCGTGGAACGGGTCGGACATCGCGAGGAAGCCGGAACCGTCCCCCCGCGCGGCGAGCGCGAGCGCGACGTCGAGGCCGGACCACGTCGCGTCGGAGTAGAGCGATCCGAGGACGGCTCCCCAGGCGAGCCCCGGCCCGACTGTCCGCCGATCGCCGCTCCGCGTCGCGGGGAGCGGGTGCGCGTCGATCCGGGCCATCAGCCGGTCGAATGCCGGCCGCGTCTGGCCGCCCTCGTGGAAGAGGCAGCTCGTCCGCTGCGCGCAATCGGCGAGGAAGTGATCGAGCGCAGTCTCGAACCCGGCTGCCTGGCCCGCGCGGACCTCGGGGAGCGTCAGAGCGGGGTCGACCGCGCCGTCGAGGGCCATTGCGCGGATTCGGGTCGGAAAGAGATCGGCGTACGTGGCGCCGATGAGCGTCCCGTACGAGAACCCGAGATAGGTCAGCTTCTCGTCGCCGACCGCGATCCTCAGCTGGTCGAGGTCACGGGCTACGTCCTCCGTCGAGACGTGGGCCAGCGCATTGCCATTCCGGGCCGCGCAATCCGCCGCGAACGAGCGGGCATCGGCGACGAGCGCCTCCAGCTCCGCGGGCGTGTCCGGCGACGGGTCGAGCGACAGGTGGTTGTCGAGGTTGTCGACGCAGCGGATCGGGGTGCTGAAGTTCACGCCGCGCGGATCGAAGCCCACGAGATCGAAGCGCTTGAGGAGCGAGCGCGGAAAGACGTCCACGGCCTCGCGGACGAAGTCGACGCCGGACTCGCCGGGGCCGCCGGGATTCACGAACAGCGACCCGATCCGCTCGCTGGGATCGCTCGCCGGCAACCGCACGATCGAGACGTTGAGCGATGCCGCGCCCGGGTTCGCGTAGTCCGTCGGGACCGATACCGTCGCGCACTGGAAGCCGCCGCCGCAATCCGTCCAGTGGGCTGCCGCGGGCGTGGGGGCTGTTGCGGCCGGCGACGCCACGGTTCCGGAGCCGCTCGGTGACGTTCCGTTCGCCGGCGGCAGATCACTACCACCGATTGCCGTCGCGCCGGGACTCGCCGGCGGCGTTGGCGACGTGCCGCACCCGGCGGCGAACACGATGACGCCGATCGCGATCGCAGCGAGGCGCGGCGCCGAACGCGTGGTGCGGCGGATCCCGAAAGCGTTGCGGCGGCGTTCGGTTGTTCCGGCCGGCATCAGGCGCCGAGAATAGCCGTCACGCCCGCGCCGATCAGCGGCCGCCCGCGGCGTAGACGATCGCGTCCACGAGTGACGTCTCCGTCGGTGTCCGTCCGAGGCCAAGTCGCGCGCCGACCGTCGCGGCAAGCGGCGGCTCGAGATGGGTGCCGGCGAGCGCCGGCCAGCTCTCCTCAGCGAAGACGTCCGCGGGTGAGCCGTCGAGCACGACCCGCCCCGCTTGCATGACGACGATCCGGTCGAAGGTCTCCGCGACGAATCGCATGTCATGGCTGATCGCGATGACGGTTCGCCCCGCGGCCGACACATCGCGCACGATCGCCTGGACGCGCGCGACGCCCCGCGCGTCCTGCCCGGTCGTGGGCTCGTCGAGAACGACGATCGGCGTCTCCATCGCGAGCACGGATGCGAGCGCGAGGAGCTTCCGGCGCGAGTAGCCCAGGTCGTACGGATTCGTCTCGGCGTCGTTCGTCAGCCCGACGGCATCGAGCGCGGTCGCGACTGCGGCATCGAGCTCCGTGCCGCGACGCCCCAGGTTCCGCGGCCCGAACCCGACCTCCGCACGAACCTTGCCG
>DASWSI010000256.1:0-7010 GCA_036402715.1 Candidatus Limnocylindrales bacterium | reverse complement strand
GGCGGCAGGCCGGCCGCCTGGAGCCGCGCCTCGATCGGCGCCGAATGCCGGGCCGAGCCCGTCAGGGCGCGCTCCCGTTGTCGTCGTCCGCCCTGGCACCGAAGCCAAGCCGCTTCCCGGACTTCCGTCTCTCGGCGATCGCGGAGAGGCGCCGGCGCGCGAGGGCCAGCGCATCGGGCAGGTCCGAGGCGAGCAGTCCGGCGTCGCCGATCCGCTCACGGACTGCCTCGCCCGCGAGCCCGTGGATGTAGACGCCGAGGCGCGCGGCGTCGAACGCCGGCATTCCCTGCGCGAGGAACGCGCCGATCGTGCCGGCAAGGACGTCGCCGGTGCCACCGGTCGCAAGCGCCGGGTTCTCGAATGGCGCGACGGCGACGGCGCCGTCCGGCGCCGCGATGACGCTTCGGGCGCCCTTCAGCACGACGACCTGTTGCCATGCCCCGGCGGCGGCACGCGCGGCGGCCACGCGAGCGTTGTCGTCGTCGACGAGGTCCCCGTCGGCATCGCCATCCACGCCGCTGCCGGCCCGGAGCCGGGCGAACTCGCCGGCATGGGGCGTGAGCACGGCCTGGCGGTGCACGCCGTCCCACCAGCCGTCGAGGCTCGCGAGCGAGCGGAGCGCCTCGGCGTCGAGGACGATCGGTGCTGGGGCTGGGTCTTCCGGCACGGCGAGCAGGAGGTGCACGAGCTCCGTCGTCGACAGCCCCGGGCGGAGGCCGGGGCCCAGGACGATGGCATCGTGCTCGTGGTCGAGGATCCGCGAGAGCGCGTCCTCGGGCTCGATCTCCTCGACGTCGTCTTCGGGCAGCGCCATCGTCGTCGCCTCGACGACTTTCGCGGCGAACAGCGGCTGGAGCGATTCGGGGATCGCGAGCGTCACGAGGCCGGCTCCGGCCCGGCCGGCGGCGCGGCAGACGAGGAGCGCCGCGCCGGCGTAGTCGAGGGATCCGGCGATCACGAGGAGCTTCCCGAACGTGCCCTTGTGCGCGCGCGCCGGTCGCTCCGGGACGAGGCCCGCGGCGATCTCGTCATCGAGCAGCGTCGAGCCTTCGGGCGCGGCCGCCGCGGTCGAGGGCGGCCGGCCGAAGCCGAGGGACCGGTCAGCCATCGGTCGGACCCTTGGCCGAGCCACCGTTCGCCGTTGCATCGTGGAGGTCCCGCAGCCGCTCCAGCCGCGCGAGGAGCTGCCGCTCGCGATCGTCGAGCCGCTCCTCGATGTCGGGCGGAAAGAGGAACCGGCCGCCGGCCGTCCTGACCCCGAACGCGATCGCGACCGCGTAGTCCGCTTCGTGGCTGATCGACACCGCCACCCGCGCCATCCCGAGCTGCTCGGCCCGTCGCGCCGCCCGGCCGTGGAGCCGGATCGACGGCTGTCCCGTCGGCAGGCGCTCGACCTCGATGTCGCGCCACCCGATGCCGCGGACCCCGAGCCCGAGGACTTTCGACACGGCTTCCTTCGCGGCCCATCTCCCAGCCATCGTCTCCGCGCGTCCGCGGACGTACCGCTGCTCGGTCGGCGTGAGGACGCGGTTCGAGAATCGATCCCCGAACTTTGCGAGCGTCGCGCGGATGCGCTCGACGCGGACGATGTCGATGCCCAGCTCGGTCGTTCCCGCCGGGACCGCGCCCGGTGGCAGCTCGACGTCGACGTCGACCTTCGGCGAGACGTTCGGCGACACGCGCTACTCGACTGTCACGGACTTGGCGAGGTTGCGCGGCTGATCGACGTCGGTGCCGCGGGCGACCGCGACGTGGTACGCGAACAGCTGGAGCGGGATGATCGCGAGAACGGGGCTCAGGGCCTCGTGCGTGTCGGGGACCCAGCAGACGTTGTCCGCGAACCGCTCGATCTGGACGTCGCCTTCGGTCGCGACGGCGATGACCTTCGCGTCGCGGGCACGGCCTTCCATGACGTTGCTGATCAGCTTGTCGTAGACGGACGAGCGGGTCGCCACGGCGACGAGCGGGCACTCCGCGTCGAGCAGCGAGATCGGGCCGTGCTTGAGCTCACCGGCGGCGTAGCCCTCGGCGTGGACGTAGCTCACTTCCTTGAGCTTGAGCGCGCCCTCGAGCGCGGCCGGGTACGTGTACCCACGACCGACGAACATGAAGCCGCGCGAGTTGACGTAGCGACGGGCGAGGTCCGCGCGGCCCGCCGAGTTCTCGAGCGCCTTCGCCGCGGCGTCCGGGAGCGCACGCAGCGCCGCGCCGAGCTCCATCTCCTGCTCCGCGCCAAGCGACCCGCGGACCTTCGCGATCGCGGCCGCGAGGATGACGAGCGTCGTGACCTGGGTGACGAACGTCTTCGACGCCGCGACCGCGACCTCGGGGCCGGCCTGGAGGAAGAGGACGCGATCCGCTTCGCGCGTGATGGCCGAACCGACGGTGTTCGTGACCGCGATGACCGGCGCCTTCGCGGACCGCGCGAGCCGCGTCGGCGCGATCGTGTCTGCGGTCTCGCCGGATTGCGTCACGGCGATGACGAGCGTCCGGCCGTCCAGCGGCGGCGGGCTGTAGCGAAACTCGGAACCCACGGTTGCCCGCGCCGGCAGCCCCGTCCAGTCCTGGAGCGCGGCCGCGCCGACGAGCGCCGCGTAGTACGCCGTCCCGCACGCGATGAGCTCGATCCGGGTGACGTCGCGAAGCGTCTCCTCGAAGCCCTCCATCTCCTCGAGGAAGATCGTGTCGAGGTGGGTGACGCGACCGGCGATCGCCTGGCGCAGCGACGTCGGCTGCTCGTGGATCTCCTTGAGCATGAAGTGCTCGTAGCCGCCCTTCTCGGCGGCCTCGGGTGTCCACGTGATCGTCGTCACCTCGCGCTGGCGTGGGGCGCCGTCGATGTCGGTGATCTCGACGCCCGTGGGTCGCACGTCGGCGACGTCGCCCTCCTCGAGGAAGATGACCCGGTTCGTGTGGGCGAGGATCGCCGCGACGTCGCTCGCGATGAAGCTCTCCTCGCCGTTGAGGCCAACGACGAGCGGCACGTCCTGCCGCGCACCAACGAGCCGGCTGATCTCCTTGCGGTGCATGACGACGAGCGCGTACGCGCCCTCGACCTGCCGGAGCGCGCCGCGGACCGCGTCGGCGAGATCGCCGGCGTAGCACTCCTCGACGAGGTGAGCGATCGCCTCCGTGTCCGTCTCGGAGGTCAGCGTGTGCCCGCGCGCCTCGAGCCCGTCGCGCAGCTCACGGAAGTTCTCGATGATCCCGTTGTGGATGACGGTGATGTCGCCCGTGCAGTCCTGGTGGGGATGGGCGTTGAGGTCGTTCGGGCGGCCGTGCGTCGCCCAACGCGTGTGGGCGAGCCCGATCGCCGCGTGCGGCGTCCGGTCCGCGATGGCGATCTGGAGGTTGGCGAGCTTGCCGGCCTTCTTCTCGACGAACAGCGCGCCGTCCTCGTCGACGAGCGCAATCCCGGCCGAGTCGTAGCCGCGGTACTCGAGGCGCTTCAGGCCCTCGATGAGGATCGGCCCTGCCTCGCGAGGGCCGGTGTACCCGACGATGCCGCACATGCAGTGAGGTTCTCCGTTGCGTTGCGGCCGGGCGGCCGGCCCGTCGTTCAGACGGGGGGTGAGGACGCGGCCGTCAGTTTAGTCGCTCCTCCGCGAGGCTCGCGATCGCGTCGGCGAGCTCGAGGACGAGAGCCGCGTCGCGGCCCTCGACCATCACCCGGAGTGCCGGTTCCGTGCCCGAGGGACGGACGAGGACGCGGCCACGTGACCCGAGGCGACCCTCCGCATCCGCGATCGCGGCGAGGAGCGCCCGGTCGCCCTCCCACTGGTCCTTGTGGCGCGCCGGCACGGCCCGCTGCTGCTGCGGAAGCATCGGGATCTTCGCCGCCAGCTCCTCCAGGCCCGCGCTGCGGCGGCACATCACCCGGAGCACCTCGAGCGCCGTGACGATCCCGTCGCCGCTCGTGGTGTGCTCGAGGACGATGACGTGGCCACTCTTCTCGCCCCCGAGGCCCGCCCCGGAGACCTGCATTCCCTCGAGGATGTACTTGTCCCCCACCGGGGTCCGGATCACCTGCCCGCCGGCCTCCTCGATGACGACCTGGAGACCGCCGTTCGACAGGACCGAGACGACGAGGGCGCCCTTCGGCAGCGCGCCGCGCTCGAGCCGGTCGAGGGCGAGGATGCCGAGGACCTGGTCGCCGTCGACGACGTTTCCGGCCGCATCGACCGCGATCAGCCGATCGGCGTCACCGTCGAGGGCAAACCCGACATCGGCCCCGCGCTCGACGACGGCCGCCTGGAGCGATTCGGGGTGCGTCGCCCCCGACGCCACGTTGATGTTCACGCCGTCGGGCTCGTTGTGGATCACCTCGACGGTCCCGCCCGACGCTGCGAGGATCTCCTCGGCGAGGACGCCGCCGGACCCGTTCGCGCAATCGACGACGATCCGGACACCGGCCGCGCCGACCGACCGGCTGAGTCCCAGCCGGTGAACGCGGTACCGCTCGAGAAGCGAGCTCGCGTCGTGCGCGACGCCAAGGTCCGTGTTGCCTACCCCCGCGAGCTCCTCCGCGCGCCAGATGAGCTGCTCGAGCTCGTCCTCGATCGCGCCGTCGAGCTTCAGCCCGTCCGCGTCGAGCACCTTCAGGCCGTTGTCCTCCGCCGGATTGTGCGACGCCGAGACCATGATCCCGGCGGCGAAGGACGCGTCCCGGGTGAGGAACGCCAGCGCCGGGGTCGGGACGATGCCGACGCTGTGGACGCTCGTCCCGAGGCTGGTCGCGCCCGCCGTGATGGCGGCCACGAACATGTCACCCGAGCGGCGGGTGTCCTGGCCGACGAGCAGGCTGCCGCCGGCGCCGACGAGCCGATGCGCGGTCGCCCGCCCGAGGGCATACGCAAGCGTCGGCTTCAGGTCGACGTTGGCGACGCCACGGATTCCGTCCGTGCCGAAAAGACGGGGCAAGAGTGACCTCCGGGGGTAGCGTCAGGGACCGACGGACGCCGGTGCGGCGGCTGCCACGGTAACGGCGATCGTCGGCGGGCTCGCGCCGACGAGCGCGAGCCCGGCCGGCAGGTTGGCGGTGATCTTCACGTCGTGCGTGCCCGGGCCGAGGCCGCCGACCTCGGCCTGGACGTCGAACGTCTGGCCCTGCATCCGGTCGAGGTCGCCGATCGAACCGCCGAGCGTCACGAGGACCTGGTCCGTCGAGAGGACGTACGTCCGGTCAGAGCGCGCGCCGACGAGCGCGATACCCGCGCTGAAGCTCCTCGTCGCAGTGACGGGACGAATCTTCACGGTGACCTGGACGGCTCCGGCGTCGACCGGGACGACGCCCGTCGGGAGCGCGAGAGAAAGCTGGCGGACGATGTCACGGGTCGTGCCGTTCACGGACAGCGGCTCCGTGTCTGCGCGCGTCAGCGACGACAGCTGGTCGATGTCGCCGGCGACCGTCACGACGAGCGGCTGCACCGAGACGCTCGCGACCTCGAAGCCGGGCGCCGGTGTACCGGTGACGTTCGGGGCCACCGGCAGCGTCCGGGTCTTGCTGTTGGCGAGGACGGGAATCTGGACGCGGACGGACGACGGCTGGACCTCCACGGTTCTGAGCGGCTCACCGACGGCGTCAACCGGCGTGAGCTCCACCTGCCGGTCGATGTCGATTCCGGACGGATCGATCTGGACGCGTGCGACGGCCGCGTCGATCCGTCGCACGTCGCCGGCCGGACCGTTGACGGTCACCGTGCTCGGCGTCAGGACGGCCGGCCGAACGTCCAGGCCCGCGGGCACGGCGCCCTCGTCGACGCGCACCTGGACGACACGCGAGATGAGCTGGTCGAACCGGACGTTGACCCGCCGCGGGCTGTACTCGATGACCTGGATGCGCGGATCGACGACCCGCAGATCGACCGCCACGGACGCGCTGCCGAGCTTCGGGTCGAGTCCGGACAGGTCGACGCTCGCCTGGAAGCTGGAGCTGTTGACCGTGACGCCATCGTCGCTCGCGAAGTAGCGGACCCTCGTGACGTCCGTCAGGTTCGTGAGGAGGACGAGCGACGCCGGCTGCCTGGCGACGCGGATGGGGATGCTCCCGTCGAACGGCCGCGTGTTCTGGGTCAGGACGAAGACGGAGTACAGGACGGTCGCGAGCGCGATCGCGGCGAGCTTCAGTGGCCAGTTGCGGACGAGGAACGCGACGGCGCGACGAACGGTCACCGGCGGGCCCGTGCGGCCTTGGCCTCGTCGACGACCGGTCGGTCCACCGGCCGATCACCGGGCCGCTCCACGGGGGGCGCGTCAGGGATCCGCTCGGCCGAAGGCCGCTCCACGATCCGCTCGCCGGCGGGCTCGGCGATCCGCATGACGGTCCGCGTCCCGTTCCGGCCCACGAGCCGGCCGAGGTCCGCGAGCCGTGGCGCGCGGCCGCCGAGACGGCGATCGAGTCGCGCCGGCGTCCGCAGGCCAAAGACGGTTCGGCCGCCCGGCGGGCTCAGGAGCGTCCGGATCGCCCGGGCGAGCTGCGCCTCGTTCAGGTTGCGAACGATGCGTGCTCGCTCGACGAGGCTGATCTGGCCGTTCTCCTCGGATACGACCACGACGACGGCATCGGTCTGCTCCGTGATCCCGAGCGCCGCGCGGTGACGCGTCCCGAACCGCTCCGTGTGGATCGTCGTCTCCGCGAGAGGCAGCAGCGCGCCTGCGGCGAGGATCGACTCGCCACGGATGATCACGGCGCCGTCGTGGAGCGCCGTGCGTGGCGCAAAGATCGTTCGGAGGAGGTCGACGGACAGGTCGCCGTGGACCATGACGCCGGTCTCGGCGATCTCCTCGAGCCCCGTGTCGCGTTCGAGGACGATCAGCGCGCCGTGGCCGTCACGCGACAGAATCGCCGCGGCACGCGCGACCTGCTCCGCGACGTTCTCGCTGGCGCGGAGCTCCGCCGGCGAGAGCAGCCAGGCAAACGACCCCACCCGCCCGATCCGGTCGAGCGCACGTCGAAGCTCGGGCTGGAACACGACGACGACCGCGAACAGGCCCACGACGGCGCCCGTCTG
>DASWSI010000255.1:0-7692 GCA_036402715.1 Candidatus Limnocylindrales bacterium | reverse complement strand
GGTCCGACCGGCCCCATCCACCGGACGCCCGTCCCGACGAAGGCGATCTGTGCCGTCGCGCCGGCGGTCCTGGCGTACCGAACCGCGCCGCCGGCATAGCCGGTCGCGCGCGCCGCGGACCAGATCCCGCTGTACGCGATCTTCGGGCTGGTCTCCTGGTAGACGTGGAGGGCCGGAGCCGGGAGCGGCGGCGTCACGACGGGCGGCGTCACCGGCGGTGGGGTGACGACCGGCGGCGGTGAGCTCGGCGGTGCCGTGACCGGCGGCGGCGTGACGACCGGGGGTGTCGCAACGGGCGGCGCCTTGCCCATGAGCGCGATCACGTTGTTGACGTACCGGCGCGAGAACGGTGTCCAGTGCGCGGGGTTCGGATCCTTCGACCCCGTCAGCCACCAGTGGGCCACGACCCGCCAGTCGTGAAGCCAGCCCCAGAGGGCCGTGAACTTCGCCTTCGCGACGCGCTCCTGGTTCGCCGGCGTCGGTCGCGCCGCGGCGTTCCCGAGGTAGAGCCTCGCCCACGCCCGCCAGTTCCTCGGCATGATCTGGTACTTGCCGTACGCGCCCGTCGTCGCGTTCCGCGCGGTGTAGCGCCCACCTGATTCGACCTGGGCGATGCCGTGCATGAAGTCGGCGAGCCTCGGGGGGTCCTTCGCGACCGTTCCGGCCGGGATGAGTGCGAGCAGAAGTGTCGTCGCTGCTACGGCGACGACGGCCGCGCGGCGGCGGCCGAGGAGGTCCGGCAATGAAGGTCCTTTCTACCTGGGCGGCGCGGTGAGCGCGCCGAGCGATGGTTCTCGCGTCGTCCGTCGAACCGCCTCGGGGTCCCCCGACTGGGGCGATGTGGAGCGGCGACGCAGCGATCTGTTACCGGCGGTCCCCCGACCAGCCGGCGCTGGGGGCGGCAAGGATACGGTCACCTCGCGTGGCCGGGCAAGACCCCGTCCGGTGCACTCCGGAGCGGTTCGGCTGTCGTGCGGGGGGGGGCGGTCAGCCGAGCGACTTGACGAACGCGGCGACGCGATCGAGCGCGTCATCGAGGACGGGCTTCAGGGTGTGGCCCAGCCGCGGATAGGTCACGAGCTCGGCCGAGCCGAGCCTGCCGACGGCGGTCCGAAGCAGGTCGATCCGGGCAAAGGGGTCCGCCTCGCCCGAGAGCAGGAGGACGGGGCACCCGATCGCCGGCCAATGCGACGTGCGCGCGTCGAATGCGGGATCGCCCGGCCGGTGGAGCGGATAGCTGAGGAGCACGAGCCCTGCGTAACCCGCTCCCGGCTCGGCGGCGGCAAGGCTCGCGACACGGCCGCCGTACGACTGCCCGCCGGCGACCGTCGCAGGGCCGTCCGGGACGATCGCGCGCAGTGCCGGAACGGCGTCCTCCGCGCGCTTTCGGGGGAGGTCGATGGCCTGGGCCGCGACCCCGCGCGCGACGAGGCCCGCAACGTGCGCGGCCATGCTCGCGGCCGTGCCGCTCGCCCCGTGACCGAGGTACACCCGGATCGCCATCCCGGACAGGGTAGGCGCTCCTGGAAGATCGGGAGTCTGGTGGCGGGGTGTACGGTTGCGGCGTTGCGCTCGTGCAACGAGACGAAGGATTCGATGCCGCGTCTGCTCCCGCGCCTCCGCCGCTCCCCCACTCTCGCGACGCCAGGACTGCGCGCGCCGGGCACCGCCGCGAACCACCCGCCGGGCGACCGTCCGGCCGTCGCGCGACCGCCCCGTGCGTCCCGTGCCGCCGTCCGCGCTGCGATCGCCGTCGCGCTCCTCGCGCCGGCCCTCTTCGTCGCGCAGAACGCGGGCGCGACCGGCTTCGTCCCGCTGCCGCCGCGTCCCGTCGGACAGCGCTCCGCTCGACCCACGGCACCCACGCCCGTCTCTGGTGCCGTGACGTTCTACGGCCGTGGGAACGGACACGGTGTGGGGTTGTCGCAGTACGGGGCACGGGGCCGCGCCGATGCCGGCCAGCTGGCGCCCGCGATCCTCGCCCACTACTACCCGGGGACGACTCTCGGCACGCTCGCGGCCGGAAAAGGCATTCGCGTGCTCGTCCTGGAGAAGCGCGCCGTGACCGCGGCCGGTCCGCTCGTGATCCACGGCCGCCTCGGGACCTGGAAGATCGACACGATCGCGGCGACGTTCCCGGCGGATGCGGCACTACGCCTCGCCCCGACGGTCTCCGGCGGAACGGTGACGTGGCGGCTGCGCGTCGTCGCGTCGGACGGGACGGAGCTCTTCAACGGTCCGCCGCCGGTGCCGCTCCGGGCAAGGCCGGCGACCGGGTCGATTGCCGTGCTCCAGCTCGACACGAAGCCGTCGAGCTTCGACCGGTTCCGCGGCGTCCTCCGCGTCATCGCGTCCACGACCGCGGCGACGGTCGACGTCGTCAACGAGCTGCCGCTCGAGACCTACCTTCAGGGCGTCGTTGCGTCCGAGATGCCGTCGACCTGGCACCCCCAGGCGCTCCGGGCGCAGGCCATCGTCGCGCGCGGCTACGCGGCTCGGCGGATCACGACGAGCGGGACATTCGATGTGTATGACGACACCCGGTCACAGGTCTATCGCGGCGTCCTCGGCGAGCAGAAGACGACGACCGATGCGATCACGGCGACCGCGACGCAGGTCCTGAAGTTCGGTACGACCATCGCCAACACGCTGTTCCATTCGACCGGCGGCGCAGCGACGGAGAACAACGAGAACGTCTTCGTGAGCGCGACCGGCAACATCGTCGTCTCACCCGTCAGCTACCTCCGCGGCAGCGTCGACCGCAAGCCGGACGGGACGCCGTATGACGCGTCGTCGCCGTGGATGGCGTGGCAGACGAAGACGTACAGCGTCGCCCAGCTCTCGGCGTGGTTCGGCTCCGACGGGCGGACGAGCGTCGGGACGCTGACGGCGATCGACCTTCGCCGGCGCGGCGTCTCGGGCCGGCTGATCGGGATCACGCTCATCGGGACGGCGGGCTCGAAATCGGTCTCGGGGGACGTCTTCCGTTCGGTGTTCAACGCCAGCAAGCCCGCTGCGGACCCGATCCTCCGTTCGAACAACTTCGACGTCGCGCCGATCCGCTGACGGACGGGCGGCCGAGCCGCGCCGCCCCGCTATCCTCGGCCCGTGGGGATCGACGATCGACCGCGCTGCTCGTGGGCGCTCGGCGGCGCGCAACCGGATCCGCTGATGGTCGACTACCACGACACCGAATGGGGTGTCCCGGTCGACGACGACACGGAGCTCTTCGAACGGCTCGCCCTCGAGAGCTTCCAGGCCGGGCTGTCGTGGTCGACGATCCTCCGCAAGCGGGAGGCGTTCCGGGCCGCCTTTCACGGCTTTCGCCCGCCGGTCGTCGCCGCATTCGACGACGACGACCGCATCCGGCTCATGGGCGACGCCGGCATCGTCCGCAACCGGGCGAAGATCGACGCGACGATCCGCAATGCCGAGGCCTTCCTCGCGGTCAGCCGCGAGTTCGGCTCGTTCGCGGCGTACCTCGCGAGCCACGTTCCGCCGCCGCCTCGGGTGCTCGCGCCGGACGCCAGCCCCGGCGACATTCCGGCGACGACGCCGGCATCGGATGCGCTGTCGCGCGACCTCCGCCGCCGCGGCTTCGGGTTCGTCGGCTCGACGATCGTCTACGCGCTGATGCAGAGCGTCGGCCTCGTCGACGACCACCTGCCCGGCTGCTTCCGATACCGCGGCTGACGAGCCACGACGTCGCCGGCCCGCTCAGACCTCGCGGCGATCGAGTGACAGGACGGCGAGCCCGAGGGCGAGGGCAACCCACACGACGGACCAGATGACGAACTCGAGCGGGGGCGGCGCGGCCGCGTAGAACGGGTTCGCCTCGGCCGCCACCCCGAACCGCCCGCTGCCGAAGATCACGAGCGGCGGCTCGAGACCGTAGACCACGCCGCGCCACAAACCGTCGGTGGGAAACAGCCACCTCGACTCGCGCGCCACGGCGACGAGGACGTCGGCGCCGAACACGCGCCCGATCCCGGCGAAGATCCCCGCCATCCAGGCGAGCCCGAACATGACGACGCAGATCGCACCCGCGGCCATCGACGGGAGTCGCGTGCTGAGGAGCAGCGCGAGCGTCAGCAGCACGATCGACTCGCCGGCGAGGAACGCGACGGCGACGAACGGCTGCGGCGGGACGTGGCCCGTGAGGGCGGCCACGACCGCTACCTCC
Organism: Candidatus Limnocylindrales bacterium; assembly: GCA_036402715.1. Lineage (GTDB taxonomy): Bacteria > Chloroflexota > Limnocylindria > Limnocylindrales > CSP1-4 > JACDAV01. Next base: position 3,509 of record DASWSI010000255.1, on the reverse strand, counting down.
AGCAGCCCGGAGCCCGCGGCGTACAGGCCGACGACGATCGACAGGCCCAGCCAACGGCCCACGACGAGATCCGCGCGGCGGATCGGCCGGGCAAGCATCGACTGGGCGACGCCGGACTCGATGTCACCCGCGATCGCCGGCGCGCCGAGGAACGCCGCGGTCATCGCGAGGACGAAGCTGAACATGAAGGCGACGAGGATGAGGATCTGCGAGACGCCGATCCGGACCTCGATCGGGTTCGCGCCGTGCTCCGCCGCGAGGGCGACGAGGCGCTCGGCACCGAAACCCGTGAGCACGACGCTGACGAGCGTCAGCAGGACGAGCACGGCGACGATCCGGCGCCGAACGGCCTCGTGCAGGGTCAGGATGGCGATCGTGATCACGGTGCTGGCGACGCCGGCGATGCGTCGTCCCGCGCCGCTTCTCCCGCCCCTGCCGGTTCGCGCGAAAGCAGCGCGAGGAAGCGTGATTCGAGGCTCGCTCGCCCGGAGTCAACGTCGTGGATGCGGCCACCGGCGGCGACGATCGCCGCGACGACCTCAGGCACACGCTCCGGATCGAGCGGCTCGATCAAAACCCAGTCGCCGTCCTGCCGGACGGGACCGAAGGCGCCGAGCGCCCGAAGAAGTGCGGCATCGATGCCGGTGACGCGGACCCGAACCGCCGGCTCGCCGAGGACGTCGTCGAGCCGGCCCTCCGCTCGCACGCGGCCGTGGTCGACGATCGCGATCCGGTCGCAGACGCGCTCGACCTCGGTCAGGAGGTGCGAGTTCAGAAACACCGCCGCACCGCGGTCGCGGACGGTTCGGATGATCGAGCGGACGTCCGTCCGGCCGACGGGGTCGAGCGCCGAGGTGGGCTCGTCGAGGATGACGAGCTCCGGGCGGCCGATGAGCGCGAGCCCCAGCCCCAACCGCTGCTGCATCCCCTTCGAGAACGTCCCGACGGTATCGCCGGCGCGGTCGGCGAGGCCCACGAGCCCGAGGCTGTCGTCGATCTCGCGGCGCCACTCGGTCCGCGGCAGGCGGGCGAGCTCGCAATGGAGGGCGACGACCTCGTTTGCCCGAAGCCACGGCTGATACCGGAAGAGCTCCGGCAGGTAGCCGATCCGGCGGCGGATACGACGGTCGCCGAGGGGCGCCCCGAGCACCTCCCCGCGGCCGGAGGTGGCGCGCGCGAGCCCCAGGAGGAGCTTGACCGCCGTCGTCTTGCCGGCGCCGTTCGGGCCGAGAAACCCGAAGACCTCGCCGCGCCCGACCGTCATCGTCAGCCCGTCGAGGGCGACGGTTCCGCGATACCGCTTGGCGAGGCCCTCGACGCGGACCGCCGGCGACTCGGTCACGGTCATGTTCGCGAGTCTCCGGCGGAGTGGCGCGGTCGTGACACGCTAGGTGTCACGGGCAGCGGCGAAGGTTCGGGCATCGAACCGCTGAGAAGGAATGCCGCGATGGTCACGATGGATTGCCCCTGGTGCAATGAGCCGATCCGCCTCGAGGCGACGGATGCGGCAATCCGGTGCGACGAGTGCCGGGTCGAGGTCGAGTTCGCCGCGGACGAGGCCGCGGCAGAGATCGCGCGCGCCGCCTGACCGGACGGGCTCACCGCCCATCGAGTGACGCCGCGCGGAGCGCCCGGCTCGGGAGGAACGCGACGCTCAGGCCGGCGAGCAACAGGCCGACCGCCACGAGCGTCGTCGAGCCGCTCGTCAGGTCGATGACGGCGCCCGTCGCCAGCATGCCGAGTGGCTGCATCCCGAGCGACAGCGTTCGCGCCGTGCTCCCGATCCGACCCAGGAGCGCGTCCGGCGAATAGGCGGACCGAAGGGTGATGTACGGGATCAGGATGAGCGACGACGCGACGCCGGCGACGAATGCGAGGGCCCCGATGATCTCGAGGGACCCCACGACGCCGACGCCGATCAGCACGACGCCACGGACGAAGTTCCCGCCGAGGATCTGTGGCCAGGCCGGCCCGCGACGCAAGCGCGCGGCCCACAGCGCTCCCACGACGGTGCCGATTCCGAACGTCGCGAGGACCACGCCGAGCGCCGATGCCGGCAGCGCCAGATCGCGCGTGATTCGCACCGTCAGCGCGACGACGAGTCCCGCGCTCACGACGCTCGTCGCGCTCCAGAAGAGGATCGACACGCGCAGGATCGGGTGGTGGACGATGAATGAGATGCCCTCCCGGATCTCCGTCCCGATGTTCGTCTCCGGCCGCGCGCCACGCGGCCCGAGCGGGCGGCGAATGAACGCGACGCCCGTTGCGGCGGCGACGAACGACGCGGCGTCGATCGCGAGCGTGGGTCCCGGTCCGATGATCGTCGAGAGGAGGCCAGCGACGGCGGGTCCAAGGATGAATCCGGTGCTGTAGATCACCTCGAGGAACGAGTTCGCCTGCGCGAGCCGCGGCCGTCCCACGATCGCCGGAATCGCGGCCGTGTACGCGGCAAGGAACAGGGACCGCAGCGTGCTCATCGGCGCGGCCACGATGAGGATGACGGCCATCGTTGGGCCGCCGAGGAGCGCGGACAGCGGGATCAGCGCGGTGAGGGCGGCGCGGCCCAGGTCCGTCATGACCATGAGCCGTTTCTGATTGCTGCGATCTGCGATCGCGCCGGCGACGAGCCCGAACACGAGATCGGGCAGCGTCTGGAGCGCTCCCACGATCCCCATCGCGAATCCGGACCCGGTCAGCGCGAAGACGAGGAGCGGCAGCGCGGTGAAGCTGACGGCGTCGCCGAGGGCGGAGATGCCCTCCGCGGCGACGAACGTCCGGAAGTCACGGTTCTGCGAGAGCGGCGGCGGGACGGGCTGCCTCGCGAGCGGTCCGGGCGGCGCACCCGGGGACGCGTGCGGGTCGGACACGCCCGCGCCGCCGAGCGCGTCGGTTGGACCAACGACATCTGTTGCCATCGTCCCGCCATCATCCGCCATGGCGGTCGCCGCTCGCGCGGCCGATCCCGCTCGCGCAGCCGCGCGTCCGGTCGCGTGCGTTCAGGCCCGGCCCGGGGAGCGTCCCTCCCCTACGATGCGGGCGTGGACGACGGCGACCTCCGAGCGGCGATCGTCGCCGCCGGAGCACGACTCGGCGCTCGAGGCCTCATCTCCGCCGGCGAGGGCAACATCTCCGTCCGACTGCCGGACGGGCGCCTGCTCATCACCCCGACGGGACGCCGGAAGGACGAGCTCCGCGCCGAAGACCTCGTCGTCGTCGACATCGATGGAGCGCGCGCTGCGGCGGACCCCAAAACGGAGGGTCCGCGCCCGAGCTCCGATGTGGCCATCCATCGCGCCGTGCTGTTGGCGCGCCCGGACGTCGCTGCGGTCGTCCACGCACACCTCCCCGCATCGATGGCGCTGACGCTCGCCGGCGAGGTCCCGGATCCGGCGAGCCTCCCCGAGACCGCACTCCTTCTTCCGCGCCTGCCGTTCGTGCCCTTCGGCGCGCCGGGAAGCGCGGACCTCGCGGCGCGGATCGCGGCCGCATTCACCGATGGCGAAGTCCCC
>DASWSI010000254.1:0-7489 GCA_036402715.1 Candidatus Limnocylindrales bacterium | reverse complement strand
CAACGAGAACATCTTCGTCAAGATTCTCGACAACGTCCGCGAGAAGGACGTCTTCCTGATCCAGCCGACGTCGCATCCCGTCAACCAGTCGATCATGGAACTGCTGATCATGATCGACGCGTTCAAACGGGCGAGCGCGGGACGGATCACTGCCGTCATCCCGTTCTACGCGTACGGCCGATCGGACAAGAAGGACCAGCCGCGCGTCCCGATCACCGCCCGGCTCATCGCGGACATGATCACGGTCGCCGGCGCGGACCGCGTCCTGACGATGGACCTCCACCAGGGCCAGATCCAGGGCTTCTTCAACATTCCGGTCGACGAGCTGACCGCGGTCTATCACCTGTCGGCGTACTTCAAGCACAAGCACTTCGAGGATCTCGTCGTCGTGACGGACCTCGGGTTTGCCAAGCGCGCACGGACGTTCGCCGAGCTGCTGGACGCCCCCCTCGCGATCATCGAGAAGCGGCGGATCGGCAACCTCGACCGCGCCGAGCTGATGAACGTCATCGGCGAGGTCCGGGGGCGGACGGCGATCATCGTCGACGACGAGATCGACACGGCCGGAACGCTGATCGAGATCGTCCGCGCGCTCGAGCGCGAGGGTGTCTCGGAGATCTACGCGTGCGCCAGCCACGGCGTCCTGAGCGACCCGGCGATCGACCGGATCCGTGACTCGAGCCTCCGGGAGATCGTCCTGACGGACACGATCCCGCTGCCGCCGGCGAAGCGGATCCCGAAGATCCGGACGATCTCGGTCGCGCCGCTGATCGGCGAGGCGATCAAGCGGATCCATCGCGGCGAATCCGTCGGTGCGCTGTTCTCGAGCGAGGTTTCGTTCACCCAGGAGATGCTCCTCTGGGAGGACGGCGTCGCCAGGAAGCTCGACCTGCGGATCGAACCCGACCACGGCGCCGACGGTGACGGCAACGGCAACGGGCCGGACGCCGGGGGCGACGAGGAGGCCGGGGGCGGGGGAGCCGGCGAGCCTCCGCTGCTCACGTCGGCGCGAAAGACGGAGCGATGAGCCTCCAGCTCCATCGGCCTGACGGCAAGGGCGACCTCGAGCGGCGTCGCGTCGGGGACCGCAACTGGCGGAACCAGTTGACCTCGCCCCGATGGGGGGCGTCGCTCCGCGGCAGCCGGCTGCCGGAGCTCAAGAACCCCGAGATGAACCCGACGACGACGGGCCGGTCCGTCGGCTTCTGGCTCGCGCTCGCGCTGCTGACGTTCGTGCTGCTCGTCATCGGCTACGGAACGGGCTTCTGGCACCTGGTCCGCTGAACACCTGATCGCCTCCGGACCCTCCGAGGTCCGAGGCGGAGCTCCGTGACGCCGTCGGCGCGAGGACTTCTGGCACCCGGTCCGCTGAGCGCCTGATCCAACGCCGGACCCTCGGAGGTCCCGCGCGGAGCCCTGGGAGCGTCGCGGCTCCCGATCAGACCCGCCCGTATACTTGCAAGGTCATGCGATTCCTATCCCGATTTGTCGACTCCAACGATCGTGAGATCCGCCAGCTCGAGCCCGTCGTCGAGGAGGCCAACGCCTTCGCCGACGATCTTGCCGCCCTGTCCGACGAGGAGATCCGCACCCGCTTCGACGAGATCCGGGCGGAGATCCACGAGGCGGCCGAACCCGATGAGCCCTCCGAGGACGAGCTTCACCACCCGGAGCCGGAGCGCCGCCGCGAGGCGACGAAGGCGCGCCGAAAGCGCGAGCAGGACCGAATCCAGGCCGCCCTCGACGACGTGATGGCGGAGGTCTTCGCGATGACGCGCGAGGCCATGAGCCGGACCCTCGGGATGCGCCATTTCGATGTCCAGCTGATCGGTGGCGCCGTGCTCCACCAGGGGAAGATCGCCGAGATGCGGACCGGCGAGGGCAAGACGCTCGTCGGGCCGCTCGCCGCGATCCTCAACTCGCTGACGGGACGCGGCGTCCACGTCGTGACCCCGAATGACTACCTCGCCCGCCGCGACCCGCAGTGGATGGGCCCGATCTTCCATTTCCTCGGCGTGAGCGTCGGGATGATCACGCACGACGCCTCGTTCGTGTTCGAGCCCGGCTACCCGACGACGGACGAGCGGCTCGTCAACCTCCGGCCCGTGACGCGGCGCGAGGCGTACGCGGCGGACGTCACCTACGGGACGAACAACGAGTTCGGCTTCGACTACCTCCGGGACAACATGGTCGCCGAGCTCGACGAGCGGGTGCAGCGCGAGCGTGCGTTCGCGATCGTCGACGAGGTCGACAACATCCTCATCGACGAGGCGCGCACCCCGCTGATCATCAGCGGCCAGGCCGAGGAATCGGCGGACCTCTACTACACCTTCGCGCGGCTCGTTCCGCGCCTCAAGGCACGCCCCGAGGGCGACGAGGAAGGCGGCGACTTCTTCGTCGACCTCAAGGACCGCGCCGTCTCGCCGACCGAGTCCGGCGTCGACAAGATGGAGCAGCTCCTCGGCGTCGCGAACATGTACGACGCGGACCCGCGGCTCGCGCGGCACTTCGAGCAGGCGCTGCGTGCCCACGCGCTGTACAAGCGCGACCGCGACTACATCGTCAAGGACGGCGAGATCATCATCGTCGACGAGTTCACCGGCCGGCAGATGCCGGGTCGCCGCTGGAGCGAGGGGCTCCACCAGGCCATCGAGGCAAAGGAGGGGCTCCGCGTCCAGCGCGAGAGCGTGACCCTCGCGACGATCACGTTCCAGAACTACTTCCGCCTCTACGACAAGCTCGCCGGCATGACCGGCACGGCGATGACCGAAGGCGAGGAGTTCTCGAAGATCTACCACCTCGAGGTCGTCGCGATCCCGACCCACCGGCCGATGATCCGCGAGGACGAGCCGGACTTCGTGTTCCGCAACGAGATGGGCAAGTTCAACGCCGTCATCGACGAGATCGTCGAGATGACGGAGGTCGGGCGGCCCGTCCTCGTCGGCACCGTGTCGGTCGAGAAGTCCGAGATCCTGTCGACGATGCTGAAGCGCCGCGGCATCCGGCACGAGACGCTGAACGCGAAGTTCCACGAAAAGGAATCGGGGATCGTCGCCCAGGCCGGCCGGTCCGCCGCGGTCACGATCGCCACGAACATGGCCGGGCGCGGCACGGACATCGTCCTCGGTGGCAACCCGGCGGGCCTCGCCTCGGAGATCCTGCACAAGCGCGGCCTCAATCCGGCGGAGGTCGACAAGGCGACGTATGACGCGGCGCTCGCGGAGGCCAAGGCGATCTGCGACGAGGAGCACGAGCGCGTCGTCGCGGCCGGCGGACTGCACATCGTCGGGACGGAGCGGCACGACTCGCGGCGGATCGACAACCAGCTCCGTGGCCGGGCCGGCCGGCAGGGCGACCCGGGGAGCTCGCGCTTCTACCTGTCCCTCGAGGACGACCTCATGAAGCGGTTCGCTTCGGACCGCGTCGCCGGCCTCATGGAGCGGATGGGGCTCGAGGACGACGTCGCCATCGAATCGCGGCTCGTGTCGAAGACGATCGAGAGCGCGCAGAGCCGCGTCGAGGGCTTCAACTTCGACATCCGCAAGCGCGTCGTCGAGTTCGATGACGTCATCAACAAGCAGCGCGAGACGATCTACGCGGAGCGCGACAAGGTCCTCCGCAACGAGGACCTCACGGAAACGGTCCGCTCGTTCCTCGCCGACGAGATCGACGCGATCGTCGACCAGTTCCTCAGCGCGTCCGCGCCGGACGACTGGAACATGGAAGGGCTCGTCGCCGCGCTCAACGCGATGGGCCTCGATGGACCGGGCACCACGGAGGACGAGCTCTGGGACCTCCGGACGAGCGAGGCGATCGCCGAGCATCTCCACGAGCTTGCCGAGGCGCGGATCGAGGCGCGCGAAGCGGAAGTGGGGGACGTCGACTGGGCGCTCGTCGAACGGCTCGTGCTGCTGCGGACGATCGACTCGCTGTGGGTCGAGCACCTCACCGAGCTCGACGACATGCGGCGCGGGATCGGGCTCCGCGGGTACGCCCAGCAGGATCCGCTCAACGAGTTCCGGCGCGAGGCGTATCGCCTGTACGAGGAGCTGCGCGGCCTGATCCGGCACCAGGTCGCGACGACGATCTTCCGCGTCACGGTCACGCGACAGCCCGCACAGCAGCCGGCGGGCGTCCCGAGCGCGCGACACCTCCACACCCACGACGACGCCCATGTGCACGACGAGTCGCCACGCGCCGCGGGCGCGGCGACGGGCACGGGCAGGGCCGCAGCCGCGGCACGACCGGTGGGCGCGGGTGCAGCGACCGCGGCCGCAGGCGCCGCACCGATCGCCCGCGGCCTCCCGGGCGGCCCGGCCGTCCGTGGCGTTCGCGAGTCGCTCGGGGACCGCGCGGTCGACGGCGGGAGGCCCGCGGCCGCCGGCGGAGAGCGTCCCGGCTTCACGCCGGACGGCAAGCGGATCGGTCGCAACGACGTCTGCTACTGCGGCTCGGGGCTGAAGTACAAGAAGTGCCACGGCCGGTGACGGGCTCGCGCCGTCGGGTGCGCGTCCACCGGCGTCGATGCGCCGCGATCTGATCCGGCTCGTACTGCTCGGCGCCTGCGGAATCGTCGTCCTCGCCGCCTACACGACCCTCCGGATCTGGGAGCAGGGCGAGCGCGACGAGCAGCGTCCCGCGGATGCCATCGTCGTCCTCGGTGCGGCGCAGTACGACGGCCGGCCGTCACCGGTATTCAAGGCACGCCTCGACCACGCGGTGTCGCTGTATCAGACCGGCGTTGCCCCGGTGTTCATCGTGACCGGCGGCAAGGCTGCGGGCGATCGGACGACCGAAGCCGCCGTCGCGCGCGCGTTCGCGATCGACCACGGTGTTCCGGCAAGCGCCATCCTCGTCGAGGATCGCGGTCGCACGACGCTCGAATCGATGCGGACCGTCGGCGCGATGGTCCGCGCGCGCGGGCTGCGGTCGGTGGTCTTCGTGTCGGACCGGACGCATCTGCTCCGCGTCCTCCGGATGGCGCGGGACCAGGGCATCACCGGCTGGGGATCGCCAACGCGAACGAGCCCGACGGACGCCGAATTCGGCCGGCGCGTCGACGCGACGATCCACGAGCTGGCGGCGCTCGCCGTGTACTTCGTCGGGGGTATCGGTGACGCCGATCCGGGGTCCGCGACGAGTCAGTAGCGCGCGACCGACGAGCGAACACATGTTCGCGCACCGTACGGCGAGATTCGCGGTTTTCCCTCTTGGCGGGGCCGAATCTTGCCCCTATACTCCACAAAACTTCCCGGGAATCCCCACCGATTCCCGACAGCCCCAGCCCCCGAGTGAACTTCGAACTGCCCCGCAGCCTAGAGAGGGACTCGTGAAGCAGGCCGAGGAAGCATCGTTCGTCGATCTGATCGCTTGCGAGCGCGACTGCCGATCGTGCAGTTACGCCGCGGCGCTGGACTGTGACGGCAACTGTGGGGTGTGCTCCCACAACGGCTATTGTCCATGTGTGAACCCCGTCGTCGCCCGGAGCAAGACCGCATTGCGGCTCATCGAGCTCCGTCCGATCCTGCTGCAGGATCTCCAGGGCCGCAACTAGATGGACGCCGCGTCCATCCGCGACCTGGCCGAGCGGATCCGGTCGACATCGGGGCATCTTTGACCTCGCGACCAAGGAGCGACGGGTCGCCGAACTCGAGGCGCTGACCTCCGAGCCCGGGTTCTGGGACGACCAGCGAGCGGCACAGAAAGTCCTTCGGGAAGCGGACGGCCTCCGTTCGGAATCGGCACTCTGGCGCGACCTCCTCGCCCGCGCCGATGACCTCCTGACGACCCTCGAGCTCGTCGAGGAATCCGGCGACGCGGAGCTCACGGCGGAGCTCGAGCGCGGCGCGGCGAAGCTCGAATCGGATTTCGCGCGCGAGCGGACGCAGCTGCTGTTCGGCGGTGAGTACGACGACCGTGGCGCGATGCTGTCGATCAGCGCCGGCGCCGGCGGCACCGAAGCGACGGACTGGGCCGAGATGCTGCTCCGGATGTACCTCCGCTGGGCGGAGCGTCATCGGTTCCACACGGATGTCGTCGACCAGCAGGAAGGCGAGCAGGCCGGGATCAAGAGCGCGACGGTCGAGGTCAACGGCCGAGCGGCGTACGGGTGGCTTCGCGCCGAGCGCGGCGTGCATCGCCTCGTCCGCATCAGCCCGTACGATTCGCAGAAGCGCCGCCAGACGACGTTCGCCCTCGTCGAGGTCCTCCCCGAGGTCGAGGACGACATCGAGACGGAGCTCGACTGGGACGTCATCCGGGTTGACACGTTCCGGTCCCAGGGCGCGGGCGGACAGCACGTGAACAAGACGGATTCGGCGGTCCGGCTCACGCACCTCCCGACCGGCATCGTTGCCCAGAGCCAGAACGAGCGATCGCAGACGCAGAACAAGGAGATGGCGATCAAGGTCCTCAAGGCCCGGCTCCTCGAGCGTGCCCTGGAGGAACGCGAGCTCGAGGTTCGCAAGCTCAAGGGCGAGCACGTCGAGGCCGGCTGGGGAAACCAGATCCGCAGCTACGTCCTCCACCCATACCAGATGGTCAAGGACCTCCGGACGGGCGAGGAGACGGGCAATACCCAGGCCGTCCTCGACGGCGACCTCGACGACTTCATGCGCGCGGAGCTCGAGCGCGTCGCGACCGGGGCGAGCGTCGCTGCGATCGGTGGCGACCCCGACGACGGCAGCGAGTGACGCCCGGTGGATCGCTGACGGACCCAGGCGCCGGCACGACCGGGCGCGAGCACATCCTCCGCGCCGCCCGAGACGAGGATCTCGTGACCTGCGCCGGCATCTGGCGGGACGCGCTGAACGACTATCTCGGCAAGCTCGGCATGGCGGACGTGCCCGATGAGCTCGGGCCGATCCTTCGGCTCTATCGGCATCTCCTCGCGACGGACCCGGCAACCTTCCTCGTCGCGGAGCGGCGGACCGGCGGCAACCACGTCATCGACGCGTTCGTGGCGGCGGTCACGCGGGACCGGCTCTGGTTCCTCTCGATGCTGTTCGTCCGCCCCTCCGCCCAGCTCCACGGCCTCGGCCGGCGGCTCATGGACGCGGTCGGCCCCGGGCCGGGCTGGTCAGCCGAGGGCGGACGCCGGGCGACCGCGACGGACAGCGTCCAGCCGATCTCGAATGGGCTGTATGCCTCTGTGGGGATCGTCCCACGCGTTCCGCTGCTGCGGCTCGTCGGCCGGCCGGACCGCCGCGACGCGCTGCCGCCGCTCCCCGACGACATCGCTGCCGTCCCGTTCGAGGAGGTCCCGGGCGACGCGGACGGCCTCGGCTCCTCGGCGCTCGCGGCAGAGCTCGCCGCCCTCGACCGCGAGGTCCTCGGCTTCGAGCGACCGGCTGACCACGGATTCCTGGTCCAGGAGGGCCGGCGCGGCTTCCTCTACTGCGACGCCGCAGGACGGGCCCGAGGCTACGGCTACACCTCCGAATCCGGACGGGTCGGGCCGCTCGTCGTCGCCGATCGGGCGCTGCTCGGC
>DASWSI010000253.1:0-2054 GCA_036402715.1 Candidatus Limnocylindrales bacterium | reverse complement strand
GACAAGCTCAAGGCCGCGAAGATCCCGCTCAACGCCTGGGGTGCGATCGGGCGCGAGCAGGGGACGACGGAGGATTACGCCTACGTCGCGTCGCTCGATCTGGCGAAGGCACTGGCGCAGCGCGCGGGCCAGGACGGCCTCCGGGCGGTGTGGGCCGCAGCGGCCGCCGGCGAGGCTCCGTATCAGCCGGCCTCGCACGGGGGGAGCGGAACCGCGAGCGCGGCCCCGGAGAAGGCAGCTGGCGTGCCCGACTGGCGCGGGCTCCTCGATCTGCTGGAGGACCGAACCGGGAAGAGCTACGACGACCTGTGGCGGGAGTGGGTCGTCCGCGACACGGAGAAGCCCCTTCTCGATGCCCGGCGCGCGGCACTCACCGAGTACAAGGCGGTCGTCGCGCTGGCAGGGACGTGGAACCTGCCGCGCGGCGTCCGCGATGCCCTCCGCGCGTGGCAGTTCCCCCAGGCGACGCAGCTCATGACGGGGACGCGCGCGGTGCTGGCCCGTCGGACGGAGCTGGAGCACGCGGCGACGGCCGCGGGGCTCTCGCTGCCGGCGCGGCTGCAGACGGTGTTCGAGACAGGTGACGGGGTCGCGGCCGCGAACGCCGAGGCGGACGCGGAATCGTCCGCGATCCAGACGCTCGTCGCGGCTCGAGGCGCGCGACCCGCTTCGTCCGGACCGCTCGAGCAGATCGGCCTCATCGGCGAGACACCGGACGCCGATCTTGCCGCCGCGCGGACGGCGTTCCAGGCCGGCGATCTGCCAGCGGCCGCGAGCCGGGCCGAAGAGGCACGGGCCGCGTGGGTTGGGGCAGGCGAGGTGGGCCGCAATCGGATCCTCGTCGCGATCGGGCTCACGCTCCTCGTCCTGCTCGCGCTCGCGGCAATGACATCGATCTGGCGAGCCCGCCGCCGCGCGGCCGCCGCAGGGTCCACGGGGGGGATCGAGGCAGCGACGACCCCGGCCCCCCATTCGGACGTTGCGGCGACGTCCTCCGTCGCCCCGTCGGCGTCGTCGGCGGCGCCTCCGACCGGGTCGAGGGCCGGTCCTCCGGCGGGTCCGCCGACGGCCTGAGAGGCGTCTCGGGCGTGCGATACACTCCGCCGACGCGGCGGGGTCGGGCTCGGTGATCGTCGACCCGGGCGGCCCGTCGAGAGGAGACAAGCGAACGTGAAGGCGCCCGCCGGCCCCGCCCGCTCGGTGGGCTTTCGGCGCACCCGACCCTCGGCCGAGATCATGTCCGGCGAGTCCGCCGACGTCTATTTCGCCCGTGCGGAGAGCATCCTCAAGCGTGAGGGGCTCGATCCGCTCGTGACGATGGAGGTCTTCGGCCGCCACGACGGCGTGCTCTGCGGGATCGACGAGGCCAAGAACCTGCTCAGCCACGTCCTCGCCTCGGCCGACCCCGGCGAGACCGAGGTGCTTGCCCTCGACGACGGCGACCGAATCACCCCGAAGGAAGTCGTCCTCCGAATCCGGGCCCGATATCGCCGCTTTGGGCTGTACGAGACGGCGTTCCTCGGGATGCTCTCGCAGTCGACGGGGTGGGCGACCGCGGCCCGGGAGTGCGTCGACGCGGCGGACCCGAGCCCGGTCGTCTCGTTCGGGGCGCGGCACGTTCACCCCGACATCACGGACGTCCTCGACTACGCGGCCATCGTCGGCGGCTGCGTCGGGGCGTCGACGCCGGCGGGCGCGCGGCTCGCGGGCCTGAGCCCGACCGGCACGATGCCGCACTCGCTCGTCCTGATCTTCGGCGACACGGTGAAGGCGGCGGAAGCCTTCGATCGCGACCTCGACCCGGACGTGCCGCGGATCGTCCTCATCGACACGTTCAAGGACGAGGCGGAGGAGGCGCTGCGGGTCGCGAACGCGCTCGGCGACCGGCTGTACGGGATCCGCCTCGACACGCCGGCGGAGCGCGGCCGGGTGACCGCGGACCTCGTCCACGAAATCCGGGCGCGGCTCGACCAGGCGGGGTACCGGCACGTTCGGATCGTCGTCTCCGGCGGCCTCAACCCGGAGCGGATCGCCTACTTCAAGGAGGCCGGCGC
>DASWSI010000252.1:0-2731 GCA_036402715.1 Candidatus Limnocylindrales bacterium | reverse complement strand
CACGCGACGCAACTTCGACTTCGTCGTCGTCGATCTCCACCCGTCGTACAGCCCGCTGAACCAGGAGATCTTCGAGCGCTCGGACCGGATCCTCGTCCCGGTGACGCCGGACGTGCCCGCGCTGCGCGCCGCCGTGCAGCTCCGCGAGATCGCGGCCGAGCTCGGGATCCAGGAGCGCCTCGCGATGGTCGTCAACCGGGCCAACAGCGGCGTGTCCGTGGCGGACATGGAGCGAACCGTCGGCATGACGGCTCTTGCCCTCATCCGGTCCGGCGGCCTCCTCTTCGTCCGCGCCGCGAACGAGGGCCGGACGGTCATCGAGATGTTCCCGCGCGAACGGATCACCGAGGATTTCGACGCACTCGCCGATCGGCTGATCGGAACGCCGAAGGCGGAGGCGACCACGACTGCCGCGAAGGCCGCGTTCCGCCTGTTCGGCCGCCAGAAGGAACCCGCGAGGGCCTGACCCGGCAGATCGGGGCTAGCGCGGGTCCGCCGCCGCCGTCCCGCCGACGGCGGCTTCCGGCTTCCGATCCGTGCTCGGCGCGCGCGTGTCGCGCGTCTTGACGTCCCGCAGATAGAACCGGTTGACGAGGACGGCATCGACACCGGGGTCCGTGATCTGCCTCTCACCCACGAACGCCACGCCCCCGACGACGGGAACGAACATCTCGCCGGAGCGATCGAGCAGCGCGCTCGGAGCCGTGCCGGGCAGGAGCTGAACCGTTCCCGTCACGCGCACCGGGGGCGCCTCGAGGACCACGTCGAACGGGACCCGCTGCACGCGTAGGGCCGCCTTCTCTGCCTCCGTCTGGACGGGCAGCGACCCGTCACCGGCGAAGACGACGATGAGGTCATACGGATCGATGCTCTTGAGCCCTGGCACCTCGCTGAACGGCTCGGAGCCGTCGATGGGCGCCCACGACACGCCGGAGATGGGGAGCGACTCGCGGCGATTCAGCGCGTCGGAGAGCCGGCCCTCGACGTGCATCTGACCGACGAGCCGCCACTCCTCGGTCAGGCCGTCGAACCGGATGACGGTCCCGGGCGGCACCCCCGCCGCCGCATCACGGCCCTTCGAGCCGGACGCCGCCGCGGGCGCCTTCGGGCCTTCGGCCTCCGTGCCCTTCTTCCGACGCAGGAAGTCGAACGGCACGCTACTCCTCTGCCTTGCCGGAGTTGGCCCGGATCGTGTCGACGACGGACGCATCCGCGAGCGTCGTCGTATCTCCGAGCGCCCTGCCCTGGGCGATGTCGCGGAGCAGCCGCCGCATGATCTTGCCGGACCGCGTCTTCGGCAGGTCGGGCGTGAACATCAGGGTCTTCGGCTTGGCAATCGGGCTGATCTTCGTCGCCACGTGCTTCCGGAGCTCCTCGCCGAGCTCCTTCGTCGGCTCGAACTCCTTGCGGAGGATGACGAAGGCGATGATCGCCTCGCCGCTGACCGGGTCGGGGCCACCGACGACCGCCGCCTCGGCGACCGCCGGGTGCGACACGAGCGCGCTCTCGATCTCGGTCGTGCTCAATCGGTGACCGGAGACGTTCATGACGTCGTCGACGCGGCCGAGGAGCCAGTAGTAGCCCTCCTCGTCGCGCTTCGCGCCGTCGCCGGCGAAGTACATCCCCGGGAACCGGCTCCAGTACGTCTCCCGGTAGCGCTCGGGGTCGCCGTAGATGCCGCGCAGCATCGCCGGCCACGGGCGCTTGAGGACGAGGTACCCGCCACCGCCGAGCGGCACCGAGTTGCCCTGGCCGTCGACGACGTCCGCCGCGATGCCCGGGAACGGGAATGTCGCGCTGCCGGGCTTCGTCGTCGTGACGCCGGGCAGCGGGCTGATGAGGATCATCCCCGTCTCCGTCTGCCACCACGTGTCGACGACGGGCGCGCGATCACCACCGATGTTCAGGCGGTACCAGAGCCACGCCTCGGGGTTGATCGGCTCGCCAACGGACCCGAGCACGCGGAGTGAGGTGAGGTCGTGCTTGTCCGGCCACTCCTTGCCCTGCTTCATGAACGCGCGGATCGCGGTGGGCGCGCAGTAGAGGATCGAGACCTTGTAGTCCTCGATGATCTGCCACCAGCGGTCCCACGCGGGGGTGTCCGGCGTGCCCTCGTACATCACGCCGGTCGCGGCGTTGGCGAGCGGCCCGTAGACGATGTAGCTGTGCCCGGTCACCCAGCCGATGTCCGCCGCGCACCAGTACACGTCGTCCGGCTTCAGGTCGAAGATCATCTCGTGGGTGTAGCTCGTCCCGAGCAGGTAGCCCGCGGTCGTGTGGAAGATGCCCTTCGGCTTCGCCGTCGACCCGGACGTGTAGAGCAAATAGAGCATGTGCTCGCTGTCGACGGGCGTCGGCGGGCAAGCCGCTGACTGGCGGTCGACGATGTCGTGCCACCAGAGGTCGCGGCCATCCTGCATCGCCGTAGCCGCCTTGTGCCCGAGGCGGCGGACGACGAGGACATGCTCGATCGTGGGCGTCTCCGTCACTGCCTCGTCGACGGCGGGCTTCAGCTCCGCCGGCTTGCCCCGGCGCCAGCCGCCGTCGGCGGTGATGACGAGCTTCGCCTGGGCGTCGTTGATCCGGCCGGCGAGCGCCTCCGAGGAGAAGCCACCGAAGACGACGGTGTGCGGTGCCCCGATCCGCGCGCACGCGAGCATCGCGATCGGCAGCTCCGGGATCATCGGCATGTAGATGGCGACGCGGTCGCCCTTCTGGATCCCGAGCTCCT